>CANQFH010000029.1 GCA_947598425.1 uncultured Bacilli bacterium
GGGGTATACCTGTAAATTTCGATGAAAAACATGTGGTTTATGTCTGGATTGATGCTTTAACTAATTATATAACTAGTTTAGGTTATCCCGAAGAAACACCTGAATTTAAAAAGTATTGGCCAGCTGACCTACATTTAGTAGGAAAAGAAATAGTAAGGTTTCATACCATTATATGGCCAGCGATTTTAATGGCTTTAAATTTAGATTTACCAAAACAAGTCTTTGGTCATGGATGGTTAATAATTGATGGTGGTAAAATTAGTAAAAGTAAAGGTAATTATCAAGATCCTCGTGAGTATATTAATAAATATGGTGTTGATGCAGTACGTTATTTTGCTTTAAGAGAGGTACCTTTTGGTAGTGATGGTACTTTTTCAGAGGCCGCTTTGATTACTAGAACTAATGCTGATCTTTGTAATATTTTAGGTAACTTAGTTAGTAGAACAATTCAAATGGGTATTAAGTACTTTGAGGGTAATGTCTCTAAAAAGGAAGTTTTTGAAGATATTGATGAAGATTTAATTAATAGTACTAAGGGATTAAAAGAACTTGTAGATAAGAATATGGCTGAGTTAAAAATCAATGAAGCTTTAGAAAATATTTTTGAAGTTTTAAGAAAGTGTAATAAATATATTGATGATACTACACCATGGGTTTTAAGTAAAGAAGAAGATAAGAAAGATCGTTTAGAGACAGTTATCTATAATTTATTAGAATCTATAAGAGTATGTGCTACATTATTACAAGCTTTTATACCTACCACTGCTGTTAAAATATTTGCAGGATTAAGAATAGATGCTAATAATTTTGAAAATATTTATAATCAAGTAGCAATCTATAATTTAGGAAACGAAAAGCCTGAAAATTTATTTGAAAGGATTAAAGAAGATTAATGGTTGATAGTCATTGTCATTTATTTAAAGAATATTATGATGATATAGATAGTATAATCAAGTTAGCTAAAGAAAATCATATAAATAAATATATAACTGATGGTGTTGATGGTAAAACTAATGAAGAAGTAGTTGAAGTAGTTAATAAGTATCCTGAAGTCTATGGTACTTTAGGAATCCATCCGGAAAATGTTGATAGTTATCAAGAAAAAGATTTAAAATTCATTGTAGATAATTTAAATAATAAGAAAATTATTGCTATTGGAGAGATTGGCTTAGATTATTACTATACTAAAGATAATAAAGATAAACAAATATTATTATTTGAAAAACAATTATTATTAGCAGAAAAATATCAAATGCCTGTTATAATTCATAGTAGAGAGGCTACTTTGGATACTTTAAATATTTTGAAAAAATATCATGTTAAAGGTATTATTCATTCTTTTTCTGGTAGTCTTGAAACTGCAAGAGAATATATGAAGATGGGATATTTGTTAGGAGTTAATGGCGTTATTACTTTTAAAAATGCGAAAATAAAAGATGTTATTAAAGAGATTCCTTTAGATTATTTAGTATTAGAAACCGATTCTCCCTATTTAACTCCAGAACCATTTAGAGGTAAGCAAAATAGTCCTATGCATATAAAAGACATAGCAACATTTGTTGCTACGTTAAAAAATATATCTTTAGAGGAATTAGAAACTGCTACTAATAATAATCTAGTAAAATTATTTAATATAAATGTTGAAAACTAAATAGTTATCAACATTTTTTATTTTTCATAAATTAAAGTTGCTTTTGCTAATAATTCAGTTATTTTATTTTGATTATCAAATTTTTTTAAATTCATATCAGTATAATATACTTTAGTTATTTTTTCACTATTTTTAATACTATTTAAACAATGAGCACTATTGATTTTATCTTCTTTATTATGTTCTTTAATAGCTTTTAAAGAACTTTTATAATTAATTATCATTATATTTTCATTATTATAATTAATTATTTTATATTTAACTTTCCCAGAGATTGCGGCATAAAATACAAAATTATTATCTTCATTTATTATATACATATTATCTTTATCATATTTTTGATTAAACATTTCATAGTTATATAAAGAGCAAGTAAATACCCCACCTAAAAATAATAAACAAATTATTAAATAACCAATTAATATTTTTTTAATAATACTCATTTGTTTTTTATTATCTTTATCTAGTTTATTAACCATATCTACCATATTTTCTTCTAATTTTTCTTGATAATTATTCTTATTTAATTTTTCACCACTTAATAATTCATTAATCGTTATTCCTAAGGTTTCACATAAATCTTTTAATATACTATAATCAGGTAATCTTCGGCCATTTTCCCAATTAGAAATAGCGCGATCTGTTACTTTTAATTTATTTGCTAATTCTTGTTGAGTCATATTCTTGGCCTTGCGACATTGAAAAATAAATTTCCCAATCTTTTCTTGATCCATATTTTTTCTCCTTTCATAAATAATTATAACTTATTTGCATTTAGAAGTATCCAAACAAAGTGTGGAGTTACCAAAATATCCTAATCATTATATCATAAAATCTTATTTTCTTTTTTCTATTTATTGTGTTAAGATTATAATGGAGGTTAGATATGAAATATATAAGTAATAATAAAATAGAAAATAAAAGAGTAATATTAAGATGTGATTTTAATGTTCCAGTTAAAGATAATATTATATTAGATGATAGTAAAATTATTAAAAGCTTGGATACTATTAAATATTTATTAGAAAATAATAATAAAGTTATTATATTAAGTCATTTTGGGAGAGTAAAAAAAGAAGAAGATAAAATAACTAATAGCCTAAAAGTTGTGTATGAATATTTAAAAAAATATCTAGATATAGAATTTATAAAAGATCCTTTAAATTTAGATCAATTAAATGAATCAAATAGTAATTGTTATTTAGTAGAAAATACAAGATATACTGATATCCCAAAGAAGGAAAGTGCTAATGATTTAGAGTTAGCTAAATATTGGGCTAGTTATGCTGATGTTTTTGTTATGGATGCTTTTGCATCTTTACATCGTACACACTCTTCAACTGCAGGACTATCTAATTATTTACCAACTTATTTTGGTTTTTTAGTAGAAAAAGAGATTGAAGGCTTAAAAGATTTAATTAATAATCCAAATGATTTATTAGTAATAATGGGTGGTGCGAAAATAGATGATAAAATTAGTATTATGGATGCCATGTTAAAAAAATGTACTAAGCTTATTATTACTGGAGGTATTCTGAATACTTTTCTTAAAGTGAAAGGATATAATATTGGTAAAAGTATATGTAGTGTAGATAATGAAGTTTTAGATTTTGTTAAAAATATTTTAGAAAAATATCATGATAAGATACTATACAGTGAACAATTTATTGTTTTAAGAAATAATGAAAATATTGAAGTAAACCTTAATGAAATAGAAGATAATGATATAATTTATGATAATATTATTGATTTAGATAAAATGGTTTTAAATAGTAATATGATATTTATGAATGGTACTTGTGGTAAATATGAAGAAGAATGTTATAGCAAAGGTACTAAAAAATTATTAGAGGCTTTAAACTTAAGACGTAATGTTTACATTGGAGGTGGTGATAGTACCTCAGCAGTTAACACTTTAATGGCTCAAAATAATTATAAATATGTATCTAGTGGTGGTGGTGCTACCCTAGAATATGTCGCTTATGGCCACCTTAAAGCCTTGGATTATATCGAAGAAAATAGCAAAAATTAATGAAAAAACACAAAGTTCGACATTTGTTTACACAGGTAGACAAATGTTGTCAAAATCTCCTATAGATTTTTGTCAAATAATCTTTTATAATGAATACACAAGCAGTACAAAAATTATTTAAAAGGAGAGAAATGATGAAAAATAGTATTAACGTTCTAGTTATAGATAATGATGAATCATTAACTAGAGACATTGAGAAGTATTTTAGCAGTCATGAAGTAATTAAAGTAGTAGCTTGTAAGAATGATGGAGAGGAAGGATTAAGTTATATTTTAAATCATCAAAATGAGATTGATGTTATAGTTATGGATATAATATTAGCTAAATTAGATGGTTTATTTATATTAGGAGAATTAGCTAAAAGAAATATAAATAAGAATATCATTATTACTTCTAATTTTAAAGATGAAAAAGTTTTAGGAGAAGCTAGTAGTTATGGTATTGATTATTATATGTTAAAACCAGTTAGTTTCTTAAGTTTAGAAAAAAGAATATTAGCTATAGAATTAAATCAAAATGACATATCTAATGGACTATTTAGTCAAGAAGCCAAATTAACTGATTTATTACATAACTTAGGTGTTCCATCACATATAAGAGGTTATCAATATCTTAAAGAAGGTATTTTAATAGTGTATCGTAAAGGTAATGTTTTATCATACGTTACTAAAGATGTTTATCCTGAGATAGCTAGAAAGTTCCGGACAACTCCAACTAGAGTAGAAAGAGCTATAAGACATGCCATAGAAGTTAGTTGGAATAGAGGAGATATTAATTTAATGGAGCATATCTTTGGTAATAGTCTAAATGTTAATAGAGATAAACCTACTAATGCGGAATATTTATCAACATTAGCGGATAAAATAAAAATAGATAATAATTTGATATATAATTAAAAAGATTACTTAATTGTAATTTTTTTTTACTTATTATATAATATAGGCAAGGTGAATATTATGAAAAAGATTCTAACTATTATATTAGATGGCTTTGGTTTAAGAGATGAAGAACGGGGTAATGCCATTAAAGCTGCTAATATGGAATGTTTTAATCAATTATGGGAAGAATATCCTCATGCTATTTTAGATGCTTCTGAAGAGAAAGTAGGTTTACATAAGGGCCAATTTGGTAATAGTGAAACTGGACATTCTACTATTGGAGCTGGAAGATTATTAAAACAAAATGAAATATTAGTTAATGAATTTTTAGAATCTAATCTATTAGATAATGAAGTATTTCAAGATTTAATTGCTAATAAAGATAAAACTATTCATATCATGGGATTATGTAGTGATGGTAATCTACATTCAGGAATTGATGATTTTGTAAGTATGTATAAAGCATTAGTTAAAAATGGAATAAAAAAAATATATTTTCATTTAATTACTGATGGTCGAGATACTTATCCTAAAAGTGCTTATAAATATATTAAAGAGATTGAAGATTTAATAAATGAATATAAAGTAGGTAAGATTGCTAGTATTTGTGGTCGATATTATGCAATGGATCGAGATCGTCATTATAATCGTACTCAAAAATATTATGATTTAGTTACTAAAGGTATTGGTATTACAACTAAAGATATTGAAAATACATTAAATAATTTTTATAAACGAGATGTTACTGATGAATTTATTGAACCAGTTATAGTAGATAAAGAGGGAACAATTCAAGATGATGATATATTATTATGGATGAATTATCGAGCTGACCGTTCTAAACAAATTTTAGCATCATTAATTTGTGAAGAATTTGAAGGATTCCCAAGATTTGATATTAAAAAGATTGATGTTTATAGTTTCTTTCCTGTTGATAAAAATATTCCAACTAAACATTTTCTAGAAGATTTAGTAATAACTAATCCCTTAGGGTTATATTTTGAAAAATTAGGTTTAACTCAAGCGAGAATTGCCGAAACTGAAAAGTTTCCTCATGTAACATATTTTTTTGATGGTGGTTATGCTGGTAAGATTAGTAAATGTAATGAATTTTTAATTCCATCACCTAAAGTAGCAACTTATGATTTAAAACCAGAAATGAGCGCTGTTGCTGTTACGAAAAAATGTGTAGAATGTATGGTTCAAGATTATGATTTTATATTAGTTAACTTTGCTAATCCTGATATGGTAGGACATACTGGTAATTATGAAGCTGCAGTTAAAGCTTGTAAAGCCGTAGATATATGTTTAAAAAAGATTGTGGAAAAAGCTGATGAAAACTTTTATAAAGTAATTATTTTAGCTGATCATGGTAACGCTGATATTATGATTGATGAAGAGGGAAATAAAGTTACCACTCATACTTTAAGTAAAGTACCATTTATTATGTTAGATAAAAGTGTGAAGTTAGAAGCAACGGGAGATTTAACTATGGTAGCACCAACTATTTTAGAATATATGGACATTGCTATCCCCGAAGAAATGAAAGAAACAGATATTTTATTAAAAAAATAGTTAAATATATTTGTTAAAATAACTTGGATATAAATTAAAAAGATGTTGAAAACTAAATAGTTATCAACATTTTTTAATTCGACAAATGTTGTCAAAATATACCCATTCCTTAAATTTAAATATTGTGATTAAATAGAAAACTTAAGGAGGTATAAAGTGCGCTGCCCCAAAATAAATCAAAAAGGGGGTTTTGGTCTGATTCTTTTTCAAAGAAAAGGGGGTGCGTTTATGAAAGCAAGTAATTTAAATAAATTATTGCTAGTAATAGTATTTGTATTATTAAACATCATTGTTAACCTCATCAAGATAATAATACAAATAAATACTACTATGTTACCATAGTAGAATTACACATCGGCAACACTTTCTGCCTTCTTTAATAATTTTATCATTAATTAATAAAATATACAATAGCAAAAATTCTTGACTAGGGGGTATTATATAATTAAAATATAATATAAAGGAGCCTAGGGATGAAGAAGAAATATGTAACATTAGTAGTAATAATAATATCATTTATAGCGTTGTTGTTTGGTATTCATACAAAAGGAGATACTAAATTAGATAATGTCAAGTTAAATGAACAAATAGATAAGAGTATGTTTGCCATAATGATAGAACAAGAAGATGGAAAGTATCAAGAAAGTAGCGATAATGAGTGGCCTGGTGATGGTTATACCTTTAATAGTACTTTATCAGGATGTATGGATATTAATGGTGATAAAATAGAAGAAGAAGGAATATTAACTTTTATAAATAATAAAGCAACGGTAGATACAAGTAAAACTGCATATTGTTATTTATATTTTGATAAAAATAAAAATTCTTAACTATAGATAATATAATAGTATTATTCCATTTGAATTCATATGGAGCTAAGATGTTGAAAACTGAATGGTTATCAACAATTTTTTATTGGAATGAATTTTTCACTAAATTTGTGTAATTTACCACTTGTCAAACATATAATTATTATGCTATAATCATAGTCGTATGACTGCAATGATGCGCGAGGTTGCTGATACACTAGGTTAAGTTGTTAAAAACATTTCTAGTTAACTCAGGTAATTCGGGTGGAGCAAGTCTATACTAGATATAGGCGAAAGGAGGACATGTGAATGTCAAGAGAAAAGGTAGCAAGAATCCATTTAAAAGCATATGATCATCGTTTATTAGATGTCGCTGCTTCTAAAATAGTGGAGACTGTTAAAAGAACTGGTGGTGAAGTATCTGGTCCTGTACCTCTTCCAACAGAAATTGAGAAGTTTACAGTATTAAGAGCGGTTCACAAATATAAAGACTCTCGTGAACAATTTGAAAGAAGAACTCACAAGAGATTAATTGATATTAAAAAGCCAAGTCCTGAAACAGTAGAGGCTTTAACTCATTTAGATATCCCAAGTGGTGTTGAAATTAAAATTAAAGTAGATTAAAAAGAAAGGAAAGTATTAAGATGAAAGGAATCTTAGGACGCAAAGTTGGAATGACACAAGTATTTACAAAAGATGGTGTACTTGTTCCAGTAACAGTAGTAGCATGTGAACCAAACGTTGTAATGCAAGTTAAAACTTTAGAAAAAGATGGTTATAATGCCATTCAACTAGGCGTAATTGAAAAGAAAGAAAATCGTGCAAATAAGGCTGAAGTTGGCCGTGCACAAAAAGCTAACACAACTCCTAAGCGCTTCTTAAAAGAAATTAGAGATGCTGAAGGTACTTATAATGTTGGCGACACAGTTAATGTTAATGTTTTTGAAGTTGGAGACATCGTTGATGTTACAGGTACTTCAAAAGGTAAGGGAATGCAAGGTGTTATTAAAAGACACAATGGTTCTCGTGGTCCAATGGGACATGGTTCACACTATCATAGAGGCCCAGGTTCTTTAGGTACAATGTTACCAAAAAGAGTATTAAAAGGAAAGAAACTTCCTGGACATATGGGTGTTGAAACAGTTACAATTCAAAACTTAGAAATAATTGAAGTAAATGAAAAAGAAAACTATATTTTAGTTAGTGGTAATATTCCAGGTGCAAAAAATTCTTTAGTTTATATTAAAAGCGCTATTAAAAATTCTCGTAAGAAAAATGTTAAAGAAATATTAAGTTATGAAGAAGAAGTAGTAGCAGAAGTTGAAGAAGTAAAAGAAGAAGAAGTTCCAGTAAATGAAGCTAGTGCTACTGAAGAAGTTGTAGAACAAGAAGAAACTAAAGAAGAGAAAGAAGAAAATCCAAGCGAGAACGAATAAGTTCTTTAGAAAGGAAATAATATGACAAAGATAAGTGTTAAAAATATTAAAGGTGAGACTGTTAAAGATATCACATTAGAAAATAAAATTTGGAATATTGAAGTTAATGATGATGCTCTAAAGAAGATGATTCGTCTTCAATTAGATAGTATGCGTCAAGGTACAAGAAAAACTAAGAATAGAAGTGAAGTTTCTGGAGGTGGCAGAAAACCTTGGAAACAAAAAGGAACTGGTCGTGCTCGTCAAGGTAGTATTCGTGCTACTCAATGGCGTGGTGGCGGTATACCTTTAGGAGTATCTCCAAGAGATTACACATTTAAAATTAATAGAAAAGAAAGAGTTTTAGCTCTTAAGAGTGCTTTAACTTATAAGAATCAAAATAAAGCATTAGTAGTAATTGATAATATTAAATTAGATACATTAAAGACTAAAGATGTTACTACAATCTTAGAAAAGTTAGATTTAAAAGGAAAAACATTATTTGTAACAAATGATGAAAATGAAAACTTATATATGGCTTCAAGAAACTTAGGCAATGTTCTAGTTTTAATGGCTGAAGAAGTTAATTGCTATGATATCTTAAATGCAGATACACTTGTTGTAGAAGAAGAAGCAATTAAAAAAATAGAGGAGGTGCTTAAATAATGAAACATTATAGTGATATTATTTATTCGCCAGTTATTACTGAAAAAAGTATGCAAGATAGACAAAAGAATGTCTACACATTCAAAGTAGCTAAGAATGCTACTAAAGATGAAATTAAATATGCAATAGAAGAAGCATTTAAAGTAACAGTTAAAGGTGTTAATACTTTAAATACTAAAACTAAAAAACGTAGAGTGGGAAGATATGCTGGTACAACTAAAGCTTATAAAAAAGCAATGGTTACTTTAGCTGAAGGCTCACATATAGATTTATAGGAGGGAGTTATAAATGGCAATAAAACATTATAGACCTACAACAAATGGTCGAAGAGGAATGAGTACTCTACAAAATGAAGAGTTAACAATTGAAAATAATCCTACTAAATCTTTAATTAAAAAGGTTTCTAAAACAGGTGGAAGAAACAATCAAGGAAAAATGACTGTTCGCCATATAGGTGGAGGACATACTAAGAAATATCGTATAATTGATTTTAAAAGAAATAAAGATGTTACTGGAAGAGTAGCTACAATTGAATACGATCCAAATAGAAATGCTAATATAGCTTTAATAAATTACCGTGATGGTGAAAAAAGATATATTATTGCTCCAAATGGTTTAAAAGTTGGAATGATTATTGAAAATGGAGCTAATGCTGATATTAAAGTAGGTAATAGCTTACCACTTCAAAATATTCCGGTTGGTACAATGGTTCATTGTATTGAATTAAAACCTGGTAAAGGTGCAGAATTATGTCGTGCTGCTGGTACTAGTGCTCAAATATTAGGCCGTGATGGTAAATATGTAATTGTACGTTTACAATCAGGAGAAACTAGAAAAATATTAGGAACATGCATTGCCACAATTGGTGTTGTTGGTAACGAAGATGTTAACTTAGTAAATTTAGGAAAAGCTGGTCGTAAAAGACATATGGGAATTAGACCTACTAATAGAGGTAGTGTAATGAATCCAAATGATCACCCACATGGTGGTGGTGAAGGACGTGCACCTATCGGACGTAAGAGTCCAATGACTCCTTGGGGTAAACCTGCTCTTGGAGAAAAGACTCGTAAGTCTAAGAAAGCTTCTGAAAAATTAATTATCAGTAGGAAGAGTAAATAGGAGGATAATATGGCAAGAAGTTTAAAGAAAGGGCCTTATGTAGAACAATCATTATTAAATAAGGTTCAAAAATTAAATACAGAAAATAAGAAAACTGTAATTAAAACTTGGTCAAGAAGAAGTACAATATTTCCAGACTTTGTTGGACATACTATTGCAGTTCATAATGGAAAAGACTTTGTTCCTGTTTATATTACAGAAGAAATGGTTGGACATAAACTTGGAGAATTTTCACAAACTCGTAAGTTTACTGGCCATGCAGGTGGAGGTAATAAATAATGGAAGCATATGCAATTCATAAAGGTGCTATTATTAAACCTCGTTTAGCTCGTATGACTATGGATTTAGTTAGAGGTAAAGATGTTAAAACAGCTAGAAATATTTTAGAAGTAACCAATACTAAAGCTAGTAGAATGATTCTTAAAGTATTAAATTCTGCAGTTAGTAATGCGGTTAATAATAATGGTGCTAAAGAAGATGATTTAGTGATTAAAGAATGTTTTGTTAATCCTGGTCGTGTATTAAAGAGAATTCAATTTGCAAGTCGTGGTAATGTTGATCGTCACGATAAGAGAACAAGTCATATTAAAGTAGTTGTTACTGATAATGTTAAGGAAGGAAGTGTTCGATAATGGGACAAAAAGTAAATCCAGTTGGTTACCGTTTAGGTGTCAATAAAGATTGGGATTCACGTTGGTATGCTAAAAAAGATTATGCTAAATATTTAAATAAAGATATTAAAATTCGTGAATATATCTTAAAGAATTTAAAAGATGCCGCAATCTCATCTGTTATTATCGAAAGACGTTCTAATAGAGTTGATATTACAATTAAAACTGCTAAACCTGGTGTAATTATTGGCCGTGGTGGTGAAGACATCGATGCATTACGTAAGAAGATATCTAAGTTAGTTAATGAAGAAGTATATATTAATATCTTAGAAGAAAAGAACCCTAACTTAAATGCTAAATTAGTTGCAGATAATATTGCAATGCAAATTGAAAATAGAGCTCCATTTAGAGCAGCTCAAAAAAGAGCTATTAGAGATACAATGAAAGCTGGAGCTAAAGGTATTAAAACTTTAGTTTCTGGAAGATTAAATGGTGTGGAAATGGCTCGTAGTGAAGGTTATACAGAAGGTACTGTTCCACTACATACTATTAGAGCTGATATTGATTATGCTCAAAGTGAAGCTAATACTACATATGGAAAAATTGGAGTAAAGGTATGGATTTATAAAGATGAAATTCTACCAGTAAAGAAAGTAAACAAAAAGGAGGCGACTCTAGATGCTAATGCCAAAAAGAACTAAATATAGAAAGTCGCATCGTTTAACATATGATGGTCATGCTAAAGGTAATACAGTCCTAACTAAAGGTGATTATGGACTAGTAGCACTTGAAGGTGCCTGGGTATCTGCAAGACAAATTGAAGCAGCCCGTATTGCAATGACTCGTTATATGAAACGTGGTGGTAAAGTATTTATTAATATTTTCCCACACTTACCTTTAACTAAAAAGCCTTTAGAAACTCGTCAAGGAAAAGGTAAAGGTAATGTAGAAGAATACGTTGCTGTAGTTAAAGAAGGTAAAATTATGTTTGAAATAAGTGAAGTTGAAGAAGCTGTAGCTCGTGAGGCATTACGTCTAGCTTCTCATAAACTTCCGATCAGATGTAAGTTCATTAAAAAGGATGGTGAATAAAGTGGATATTAAAGAAATTAGAAAATTATCTGATGCTGATTTAAAAGCAAAGATTATCAAGACTAAAGAAGAATTATTCACAAAAAGAATGCAACAAGCTAGTGGAACATTAGAAAATCCAACTATTCTTAGAAGGCTAAGACGCGATGTTGCTAAAATGAAAACTGTTCTAAGAGAAAGAGAACTAAATGGAGGTAACGAATAATGACTAAAAGAGTACAAGAATTAGTTGGAAAAGTAGTAAGTAATAAAAATGATAAAACTATAACTGTTTTAGTTGAAACTTACAAACGTCATCCTTT
>CANQFH010000030.1 GCA_947598425.1 uncultured Bacilli bacterium
TCTAATTTATATTCTAAATCTAATTTATTAATATCATTATCTACTACTACTGTATAAAAATAAGTATATTGATTATATTTTAATTCTAAATTACCATTTAATACTTTTAAATCTAATAACATTATAAATCACAATATTATTATGTATTTATCATCATTATTTATACTAACTTTAATAAGATTTCATTCATTACATATATCTTTTTAGGATTAATTTTAACATAACCATCTTTATAGACTAAATCTCTATTTTTAATTAAAGGTTTAATTGGGAATCGATCTTGCATATTAACATGATATTTATTGTAAAATTCTTGTAAATTAATTCCCTCTATTTTTCTTAATCCTAATATTAATTCATATTCCATAAGATCATCTTTACTTAATAAAACTTCACTACTACTTATCATACCTTTTAAGTAATTTGATAAACTTCTAGTATTATCATATCTAATATTATCTATATAACCAGAAGCTCCACAACCAAAACCATAATATTCACTATTATTCCAATATCCTAAATTATGAATAGATTCATAACCTTCTTTACTAAAATTGCTTACTTCATAATGAATATAACCTTTCTTTTTTAATTTATTACAAATATATTCATACATTTCATAATCTAATTCTTCAGGAATATTATTAATCTTTTTATAACTTAAAAAAGTATTATCTTCAATCATTAAACTATAAGTACTTATATGTTCTGGATTTAATTTTAATAATAATTTTAAATCTTTTTTTACTGTACTTAATTTTTCTTTAGGTAAAGCATATATTAAATCTAAATTAATATTATTAAATCCTAATTCTCTTATTAATTTTATTTTATTTAATGTATCTTGATAATTATTATTTCTATGCATTAATAATAAATTTTCTTCATCAAAAGATTCAATACCAATACTAAGTCTATTAACATGATATTCTTTTAATAATAACAATAATTCTTTATTAATATCTTCAATATTACATTCAAAAGTAAATTCTTGTAAATTATCTTTTTTAAAAATATTAGTTAACTCTAATAAATATTTTAATTCTTTTAAAGATAAACAAGAAGGGGTTCCTCCCCCAATATATATAGTTTTAATATCATCTTTCATATATCTATCTAGTATTTCTTCTTTTAACTTTTTTAAATAAGCTATAGCCCACTTATCTTGATATAATACTTTACAAAAGTCACAATAAGTACAAATACTTTTACAAAATGGGATATGAATATAAACACCACTAACGTTTTTCATAAGCTTTTTCCTTGTTAATTGGATTATTATAATCAGCTAAAAATTCATATCTATTTTTTAATTCTAAATTATCTGCAACATATAAATTAAATCTTTTCATTAAATTTGCCCGATTAACACCTAACATTCTTGCTATTAAAGTATTATCTACAGCATATTTTAATAAATAATCAATCATAATTCCTATTTGTTCATCAGTCATATGATTTCTATCAATATTTTTGATTAAATAATTCATTTTAGCATCAGTAACTCTATTAATAACATTTCTAATTAATTCACTATTTTTACTTCTTTTAGCATTAATATAATCAATATAAAACTCGACTACTCTTTTTTTAGCTACTTCTTGATCCATAAAATCGCGATTATTTAAAAACTGGGTAGCGTTTTGAAACCCACTATTATATTTTAAGATTTCTTTTATTTTTAAATCTAAATCAGAATTATCTTCAATACCAAATAATTCATATAAATTATTTAATTTAAGACGATAAGTTAATGCTATATGTAATAATAATTGTGCTTGTTTTACAAGATCTTTATAAAAAATATCTATTCTAAGTTTAATATTATTACTATTATTATTAACTAAAGTTGTTTGACTACCTAATATTTTACCTGCAATTAAATTATTTCTTCTATTAGTCATTACTTCTTCATAAACTTCTTCACCATTGGGATAAGCTTTTAAAATCATCTCTTTATTAGTAAGTCTTCTTCCAATAGTAGCCCGAGATAAATTAATATCACTACGATTACTTAATTCTTCATCAGATAAATTAGTTTTTAAAAATAAATCTACTAATAATCTCGTTTCAGCAATTATTTTTTCTTCTAATTCTTTATTACTCATTAATCATCACTTCCTAAAATACTTAAAAAGGCCTCACTTGGTACTTCAACTCTTCCAACCATTTTCATTCTCTTTTTACCTTCTTTTTGAGCCTCTAATAATTTTTTCTTTCTTGAAACATCGCCACCATAACATTTAGCTAAAACATTCTTTTTCATCGCACTAATGTCTTCTCTAGCAATAATTTTCGAACCAATACTAGCTTGAATACTAACTTGAAACATTTGTCTTGGAATAACTTCTTTTAACTTTTTAGTAATACTTCTACCTTTTTCATAAGCAATATCTTTATGAACAATCATTGATAAAGCATCAATTTTTTCACCATTTAATAAAATATCCATTTTAACTAAATTACTCTCCATATAACCAATTAATTCATAATCGAAAGAAGCATAACCATTAGTTCTACTCTTAAGTTTATCATAAAAATCATAAACTACTTCTGATAAAGGTAATTCATAATGAATATTAACTCTTGTATCATTAATATAATCAATACTTTTATAAATTCCCCTTTTATTTTGACATAATTCCATAATACTGCCAACATAACTAGATGGTGCAATAATATTAGTATAAATATAAGGTTCTTCTATTTTTAATATTTTTTCTCTAGTAGGCATCTTATTAGGATTATCTACAATTAATACCCTTTTATCAGTTAAATATACTTGATAAACTACCGTAGGACTTGTAACAACAATATCTAAATTAAATTCTCTTTCTAATCTTGTAGTAATTATTTCAGCATGAAGTAAACCTAAAAAACCGATATGGAAGCCAAAACCTAAGGCATCTGAAGTAACTGGTTCAAAAGTTAAGGAAGCATCATTTAATTTTAATTTTTCTAAAGCTTCTTTTAATTGTTCATATTTACTAGCATCAACAGGATAAATACCACTAAAAACCATTGGTTTCATTCTTTCATAACCATCTAAAGGAGTACTAGCTTCTTTATTTAAAGTAGTAATTGTATCACCAACATGGACACTTGATATATCTTTAATAGATCCCGCAATAAAACCAACACTACCACTAGATAAGTTATCTAATAACTCTTCTTTAGGAGTTTTAACACCTACTTCGGTAACATCAAAAACTTTTCCAGTAGCCATCATTTTTATTTTATCTTTAACATTAATAATACCATCAACTACTTTAACTAATAAGACAACTCCCTTATAACTATCAAAATAAGAATCATAGATTAAGGCTCTAGTAGGAGCATCAACATCAATCTTGGGTGCTGGAATTCTTTCTACCACTGCATCTAGTAATTCTTTAACTCCCTCTCCAGTTTTCCCACTACATAAAACTATTTCTTCTTCCTTAAATCCTAAAACATCATGTAATTCTTTAGTAACTTTAGGAATATCAGCATTAGGTAAATCAATTTTATTAATAACAGGAATAATAGTTAAGTCATTTTGCATTGCTAAATATAAATTAGCTAAAGTTTGAGCTTCAATACCTTGATGAGCATCTACTACTAATATTGCTCCTTCACAAGCTGCTAGACTTCTACTAACTTCATAAGAAAAATCAACATGTCCCGGAGTATCTATTAAATTTAAAATATATTCTTTATTATTATAAGTATAATTTAATTTAACAGTATTTAACTTAATTGTGATACCTCTTTCTCTTTCGATATCCATACTATCTAATAATTGATCTTTCATCTCTCTTTTAGAAACAGCATTAGTTATTTCTAAAATACGATCAGCTAAAGTACTTTTACCATGATCAATGTGCGCTATAATTGAAAAATTTCTGATATTACTTTCTTGCATTTCTAACACCTTTAATAATCATACCATATTTTTCTAATTTTAAAAAGCCCTATCACTTAGACAAATATTTGACATTTTTTGACAAAATCCTAAAAAAATGCTATAATTTAATTGTTTTGAGGGTGTTGGGTATGAAATATAGTTTAGTGGTTTATAATAATGATGATATTATTAAAATATCAGGTTATTCTGAAGTAAAATTATTTAAAAATTTAAATGAATATCGATTAAAAGATATTACGGAATTTACAAGTTATTTTATCAATAAAGAAGATTTGATATCTTTTTTACAAGATTATGATTTACTACCTAATATAGCCAATTATGAATTTGGAATAGCCACTTTAGATAAAAATAACAACCCTCATACTCTCTTAGATGGCAATATTACTTATTATGAAGATAAATATTATTATAATATTCATAATTTAATTATTAGTTATTGTGATTTAATTAGTAATAAAGAATTCTTTTATACATTTATTAAAGCTTTTGACTATTTAGAAGAGACTTTAACTTATCGAGATATGATTATCGAATTAAAGTATGCTTATAGATATTTAGAAAGCAATAATTATCTTAAAAATAATACTAAATATTTAATAATTCAGTTTATAAAACTCTTCTGTTATAATAAGAAAAAAGATATTGACTTTAAAAGATTAAGAAAATTAGCAGTTTTATTAATTGAATTTAAAAATAGTTGTACTTATGATAAAGAAGATAATGAATTAGCCAAAGAAATAGCACATTATCAAATGTTGATAGCTAATAGTAATGATGATGAACAAAATATAGCTTATCAAAATAAAATTATGGAATTAGAAAAAGAGATTAATTATCGTCAAAAAGAAAGGAGAAAAAAATGACATTACCTAAAATAAAAATATTAGATGAAAAAGATAAAACTTTAAGAAAAATTAGTAATGAAGTAACTTTTCCTTTATCTAAAGAAGATAAACAAACTATTAAAGATATTGAAACTTATTTAACAATGAGTCAAATTGAAAAATATTATGAAAAATATAATTTAAGACCAGGTATGGGACTAGCATTTATTCAATTAGGAATACCAAAAAATATATTTGTAATTGTTGAAGAAGTAGATGATGAAAAATTTAAAAACTATGTTATTATTAATCCTAAAATGCTTAGTCATAGTGAAGAATTAATATATGTGGGTGAAGGTGAAGGTTGTCTAAGTGTTAATAGAGAGGTTACAGGAATTGTTCCAAGATATGCAAGAATGACTATTAGTTATCAAGATATCGATGGCAATAATAAACAAATTAGAGTAAGAGAAGATATATCTGTGGCTTTTCAACATGAAATGGATCATTTAAATGGGATATTATTTGTTGATAAAATAGATAAAAAGAATCCTTTTAAAGATAAAGATAAAATGCGAGAAATATAAAAAACATCATAACGATGTTTTTTTATACTAATTTAAAATTAACATATATTAAGAATCCTAATAACATTATATATACTAAAGCCCCATTAATTCTTTCTGAATTTGAAGTTTTATATTTTAAGCCCACCATCATGGTTGCTAAATAACCTCCGATTAAACCACCAATATGACAAGCATTATCTACTCCAGATATAATAAATCCTAAAACTAAGTTAACTACTATTATTGGTATTATTTGACTAGTAAGGGCATTAGATAAATATAAACGATAATGATAACCAAAGTATAATAAAGAACCTAATAAACCAAAGATTGCTCCACTGGCCCCGATAGATACATTATTACCTAAGAAGACTAAACTAAAGAAACTACCTAATAAAGCACTTAAAAAATAAATAATTAAGAATTTAGTTTTTCCCATGTAGTTTTCAACTTGACTACCTACTATCCATAAAGAATACATATTAACTAATAAATGTAATAAATTCCCATGTAAGAAAGCACAAGTAATAAGACGCCATACTTCACCATGTAATACCAATTCTCGATGATTAGCTCCTAGAATTAATAATGATTCCGTAAAATTATCACTTATAAATAAAGATACCATATATAACACAATACATAATAATATTAATACTTTAGTTATTATGATTTTTTTAGGTTTAAATACATCTTCATATTTATAATTTTCTTTCTCTGTCTTTCTATTAATATCTTCTGTAACAGTAATAATCTTATCTAAATCATCTGGTTCTTTAAAAGCATTTGTAGTTATCTTAGGAAAGATATCAGTTAATTTTTCATCTTTCTTTAAATCTTCAATACTCTTAATATCTACAGTCTTAATTAATTTATCATTATCTTCTAATTTAACAGCATTACCTAAATCTAAACAGATATTTAAAACATTCATTTTAAAAGATAAAGTTTTTCTTTTAATTTGTCTAATAACAAAACGCATTTTAAATTTATCCATATCATATTGTTCATTATTATGTATATATTTAGAATTAATTCTAACTATTTTATATGGTCCTTCTAAATTTTCTAACCAAATCTCATTTTTAGCTCCTTGAACATTGATTGGAGTATAATTTTCTTCAGTTACAAAATAATGAACAAGACTCATAATCATTTCATCTTTATTATTTAATATTGCATTCATTTTTTCTCCTTTTCATATTATTTTAGCCCTTTTCATATTATTAGTAAAGGGTGATTTATGAATTTATATTTTATTTTTTATATTGCAGTTATATTATATATAACTATTCCAATTTGTAAAATTGTTTGGTATGAAAAACTAGATCGAGATTTAACATTCTTACTATGTATTAACTATCTCCTAATATTCTTATTAACATTTAATTTTCAATTAGTCTATAATATTTTAATTAGTTTATCACTGGTAATTGCAGCTTTCTTATTAATTAGAAAAATTAAAGCCATCTGGGGTTGTTATCAAATACTTAGTATACCTTACTTTGTTTTTGTAGTGTATACTTTTAGTAATATTTTAATGTTAATCTAAAGTATCTAGAAAATTAGCAAAATAATCAGGGAGTTTACTTTCAAACTCCATTTTTTCTTTAGTTATAGGATGAATAAAACTAATTTTTTTAGAATGTAAGAATTGACCAAAAGAAGTAGCATTACCTTTAGAATAAACAGGATCATTATATATAGGATAACCTATATAAGATAAATGGACTCTTATTTGATGCGTCCTACCAGTTTCTAAAACTAAACTTACTAAAGTATAATTTTGATATCTTTTAATAACTTTTAAATTAGTACGAGCACTTTTACCATCACTTCGAACTTCCATTTTATTAAAGTTAGTTTTACTTCTACCAATCGGAGCATCAATATGGGCAGTCGTACTAGGAAACCTGCCTACTAAAAGAGCATAATATTCCCGATATACTCTTTTATTTTTAAAATCATCTGCTAATATTTCATGAGCTTTATTAGTTTTAGCTACTAACATTAATCCAGAAGTATCTTTATCTAGGCGATGCACAATTCCAACTCGCTCTTCGCCACCTATATCACTTAAATTATCTGTATAATACATAAGACCATTTACTAAAGTATTATCATAATGACCATTACCAGGATGAACAACTAAACCACTAGGTTTATCAATAACCATAATATCATTATCTTCATAAACTATTTTTAAATCCATTTTATTAGGTATAATATCAGAATGAACTTTATAAGTTTCATCTACTTCTATATGATCAGATAACTTGACTTTATAACTAGCTTTTTCTATTTTACCATTAACTAAAATATAACCATCTTTAAGCATTTTATTAATAACTTCTCTACTATAACTAGTTTTCATACTTAAGTATTTATCTAATCTAATATCATTATCTTCTACTATAACTAACATACTCATCTTCCTTTTTATAAATAGCTATTATAAGTAATATTATACCCACTACTATAAAAGTATCTGCCAAATTAAATACTGGATAATCATAACCAAAGATATTAAAATCTAAAAAATCAATAACATAACCATATAAAATACGATCTAATAGATTACCTAGTATTCCTCCAAATAATAAACTAAAAGCTATAATATTTCTAATATTTAATAAAAACTTTTTATGATATAAATATAATAAAAATAATATTAAAATACTAATAGCTATTAATATAATTACATGACCAGTTAAAATATTCCAACTAGCTCCATAATTATATACTTTTGTGATAGCAAAAAAATTAGGGATTATATCTTTTCTTGACATTAAAGAAAAATTATAGTCAATTAACATTTTAGTAACTATATCAACAATTAATAGACATAAAGATCCTAAAACAATTTTTTTATTCATAAATATCACACATTCATTATAACATAAAGCTTTTAATTAATCAAAAAACGATTATAAATCTACTAAAATCACATCTTCGCCAATTTTTTTAATCTTATCAAAATCAAAAGAAACATCACTCATTCTCGTTACTTTTCTAATTAATTTTTTAGGTTCTGCTACAAAATAAATAATTTTCCCACTATTATCTACCTTAGCATCAATTATTCTTCCTAAATTATTACCATCTTTGATATTAATAATATCTTTAGATTGTAATTCACTTAAAAGCATAAAATCACCTAGTTTAAGTATATGTTAAAGAATTAATTTTCGAACGTTTTGAATGGCAGATTTCTCAATTCGGGATACTTGAGCTTGACTTATACCTAAGGCATCCGCTATTTCCATTTGAGTTTTACCTACAATAAATCTGCCAATTAAAATTTCTTTTTCTCTCCCTTTTATTTTTTGTAAAGCTTTTCTCAAAGAGATTAACATATCACGATCAGTATTAACATCTTTAATATCTGCAATCTGATCTGATAAATATATCGTATCACCACCATCATTATATATAGGTTCAAAAATACTCATGGGATCTTTTAAAGAATCAATTGCATAAGCTATTTCATATTCATCTATTCCTAAATAATTAGCTACTTCTTCATTAGTAGGTAATACGCCATTAATAGTTAAATAATCATCTTGATATTTAATTATTTTATAGGCTAAATCTTTAATACTTCTACTTACTCTTACTGAAGTATTATCTCTAATATATCTTTTAACTTCTCCAATTATTAAAGGTACTGCATAAGTAGATAATCTTAATCCTAAAGATATATCAAAATTATCAATAGCTTTTATTAAACCAATTACTCCTACTTGAAATAAATCATCCATATTATATTTAGAATTATTAAATTTTTTTAAAATAGATAAAACTAACTTTAAATTACCATTTACTAATTTTTCCTTAGCACTTAAATCTCCATTTCTCAATTGTTCAAATAAAATAATAACTTCATTATTAGATAAAACCTCAATATCATTAGTATTTATTCCTGTAATATCAACTTTATACTTTGCCATAGATAGTCCTTTCAAACAAAATTATGGCCCAATTTAAAGGTTTTTATTCATAATAAAAAAAAGTTCTTAATGAACTTATTAAAATGGTCTTGGATAATAATAACTATAACTATAATTTCCATAAGGATAATTAGGATTAAAATTAGGTTGTGGAGCGACATTATAAATAGGTCTTGGTCTTGTAAGTCCCACTGCGGCTCCGCCAACTAAAGCTCCTCCTAAAAATGGTAATAAAAAGTAACGATTATTCATGGCATAATTATTTGGATAATAGCGATAATTCATAAACTTCCTCCTTATAAAGTAATTTATGTCTAATACTTCATATTTCCAATTACAAATACCTAATAAGTTACATATTTTCCAATATATATTTCTTTCATATTTGGTATTTTTTCAAAATCTTTAGGTTCAATAAAATAAGTCTTTTTATTAAATTTATATATTTTAGCATCTTCTAATAACTTAGCTATTAAATAACTACAAACATATTTATTTTTAAACATAATAGGTATTTTAAAATAACGAAATACTATTCCTAAATAATCATAACCAAATAATTCTTCATGATCTTTCATATAATTTATTTTCTTTGCAATTATCTTATATTGTTTATTAGTTATTTCTAATTCATATATTCGACACCAAGTATTATTAAATCTCTTAAAAAATTCACTACTTTTATTTTCTTCAACAAAACCTCCAATTAAAAAATTATTATATTTCTTTCTACCAACACTATATATTTTATTACAATTTTTATCTAATGAAATAGCAATATGACTATAACTGTATCTAGTTAAAAACTTAATAAATATAGCAGGTAATGTTTTAGTATGCATTTGAAGAATATAAATCTTTTTCATATTTAACCTCTTACTAAATTTAATATACCATAATTTTATTAATTTCGCTATTTTATCTTTACAGTTATTTATTTTTAAGTATAATATTTTATACATTGGTGATAATATGAATAAGAATATACTACTAAATATTATAAAAAAATGTTTAATTCAATTAATAGATCATAATTTAAATGCCACTAGTTATTTAAATATCTATAATAATCGAGTAATAGAAGAATTAAATCCTAATAAATTAGTATATGAAGAAACATTATTTTTTACGGATATTTTTAGTATTATTCCTTATTATGATATTAAAAATTTATTTAGAATATTTCAAAATAATTTAGAGATAATTGATGATGATTTAAATCACAAAGATTATACTATTCCTATATTAATTGCTTATTTAATGGATTTAACTGAACATTTAGATGAAAGAATTAATACTATTATCGATAATAAATTATATTATATATTTAGTAATTATTTATTTTATAATTATATAGATTTAAATAAAATAACTGATATCTTACTTAAAAATGATTGTGATATTAATAAATTATTTGGGCTTTCAGTTGCTGAAAATTATTTATATGATCAAATATCTTTTGTAAATCAAAATATTAACTTAGATGAAGAAGTATCTAAAAGTAATTTTAATTATAAAACTAAATGTCTAAATAATTTAATAGAGTTATTAACTAAAAATATTAATGAGATTGTTAAATTCAGAGAATTAATAAATAACGCTATTGATGATGATCGCCTTTATATAGTTATAAATAGATTAGATGAAGTTATTAATAAAGTTCAAAAGAAAAAAAGTCGAATAAAAAAAGATAATAATTATAATAATCTGATATTATGATCTATAACATTACAATTATCATCTAACAAAAATTTACCTTCAAATAAATTATCTTGGAATAAATATGATCTAAATGCTTCGTTTTGAGGGAATTCTTCAATACTATCTAGATTATCTATCCATTCTAGAGTACCTTCTTCTGATTCTCTTTTTAACTTCCCTTGATATTGATCTGCAACAAAGACAAAAATTATTCCTTCTTCACTATCATGCCAATAAGATATTCCTTGTAATCTAGGATTAATTAATTCTAAATTAGTTTCTTCTTTAAATTCTCTTATAATACAATCTAAAGGGGATTCACCACTTTCAAACTTACCTCCAGGTGGAGCATATACTTCATGCCATTTATTTTTAAATTTAATCATTAATATCTTATTATCTTTCTTTAAATAACAGACAGTAGCGTTACTATGTAAAACTCTCATAATGACCTCCTTTGAATATAATAACATAAATATTATGATAAATAAATGTGATATAATTAATGAAGGTGATACCATGTTAATTAATACTTATACTTTAGAGATTAAAAAATCTAAATTTATTGCTTATTATTATCAAGTAAATGATAAATTAGAAGTAGATAATATTTTAAAAGAATTAAAGATGGAACATAAAAAAGCAAGACATATGCCATATGCTTATAAAATAGATAATATTGTTAAAAAAAGTGATGATAAAGAACCTAGTAATACTGCTGGTACTCCTATATATAATATCATTGTTCAAAATAATTTAGATCATGTTTTAATAGTGGTAATCCGTTATTTTGGAGGTATTAAATTGGGAGTTGGTCTTCTTACAAGAAGTTATTTAAATAGTGCTAAAGAAGTCATAAAAAAAAATAAATAATTAA
>CANQFH010000031.1 GCA_947598425.1 uncultured Bacilli bacterium
ACGCTAATAAAGAATTAGATGTAGTTAAGTTAAATGATAAGATAGATAGTAAAATGTTTGCTATGTATATAAGAGAAAAAGATGACTATGTAAAATATGAAGGGAAAAGCTTTCCTTATGGATATGTAATAAACTTTGATAAAAGTTATTGTCTAGATAGTAAAGAACAATTAGTAGAAGATGCATTAACTAGAACTAATAATGGTATAAGTGTAAAAAGTAAAGTAGCAGTATATTGTACCTTATACTTTGAACCAGCAGAAGCAATATATTTAACATATGATCCAATAAATACACATACAGAGTGTACAACAGTGCAATGCGCTTTAGATGAATTGTATACATTAATATATGAATAGAAGAAAGGAAATAAATAAAATGAAAATAATAGTAGAAATAATAAAAAACAATTATAAAATAGTAATAGGATTAATATTAGGAATATTAGTATCAAGTATAAGTGTATATGCAGTAGAAAAAGTAAGTATGATAGATAGTGAAGAAGTAACATATAATAATACCGAAAGCCATGGAGATTATGAAAATGTCCAACAAACTATAGACGAATTATATAAGAAAGTAGGATTCACTGGAGAAAAATGGATAGATCCAACATTAAATGGTGCCGATCCTGTATTAAGTAATGGATTAATACCAGTAGTAATAAGTAGTAAAGGAGAAGTATATTATGCCAATGAATATACAAGATGGTATGATTATAGTCAAAAGAGATGGGCGAATGCAGTAATACTTGTAGAAAATGCAAAAGATAAGTATAAAGCCGGAGATAAGATAGATGAAAATGATATTGAAAGTTATTTTGTATGGATACCAAGATATAAATATAGAATTTGGAATATAGGCAATTATACATCAGCTATTTCAGGAGATAATTTAGCAAATATACAAAATGATAGCGAAGGCAAATATGCAATAAGAAACATATTAGGTAATGCCAGAGTAATAGAAATAGAATTTGAATCTAAATCAGCAACTAAACAAAGCGGTACTACAGTAGATCAATGGTTAACACACCCAGCCTTTACCTTAGGTAGTACTGAATTAAATGGAATATGGGTAGGAAAGTTTGAGACAGGATATAACCAAGATGGAGAAAATGAAAACCAAATAACACCAGATAATTGGACTACTAAAGGAGCAGAACAAGACTCAAGTGATTTTACAAAAATAATAATAAAACCAAATGTATATTCATGGAGAAATATAACAGTAAAAAATATGTTCTTATCAGCATATAACTATCATAGAGAAGATTATAAATCCCATATGATGAAAAATACTGAATGGGGAGCAGTTGCTTATTTATCTCATTCATCCTATGGAATAGGTGGAGAAGTAAATATAAATAATAACAATACATATAAAACCGGATATTCGTCATATAATGCTGACCAAAGTACGTACCCTGGAACAGGTAGTACTGGAACAGATGGTAAATCAGAACCATGGAATACGCCAACAGGATTCTTAGCAAGTACTACAGGAAATATCACTGGAGTATATGATATGTCAGGAGGAGCCTGGGAATATGTAGCAGGATATAGAGTAGGTTCTCATGAAAAAGATTCAAGTGGATTTAGTGAAGAAGAAATAACGAATACATATAAAGATTATATAGACAAATATGATAAAGACAGTTCTACAACAACATATAATAAAAGAATCTTAGGTGATGCTACTGGAGAATTAGGTCCATTCTATACATTTAGAGATAGTGATAATGCTGCTGATAATAATAGATACCATAATAGTTGGTATGCTGATGACTCATATTTTTTTGAAGTTTCTTTTCCTTGGCTTACTCGAGGTGGTGGTTATCGCCTTGGAGTTTTGGCCGGTCAGTTCGGCTTCTATAGGAACACTGGTGGTGCGAGCACCGGCATTGGTTTCCGTCTAGTCTTATCTATCAATTAGTTAAATATTTTTAATCTTTAATTTAATAATTATTTATGAGATAATATTTCTAGGTGGTAAAAATGATAATAGGTAGTCATGTTAGATTTAATCAAGAACAAATACTAGGTTCAGTAAAAGAAGCCATTACTTATGGAGCAAATGCTCTTATGTTATATACTGGTGCTCCTCAAAATACTATTCGTAGTGAAATTAATTTAGATTATTTAAATGAAGCTCGAAAATTAATGGTAGCAAATGATATTTCCATAGATAATGTTATATGTCATGCTCCTTATATAATAAATTTAGCTAATAAAGAAAGAATTGAATCATGGGATTTTTCCATTGCTTTTTTAAAAAGAGAAATATCTCGTTGTGAAACATTAGGTATAAAATATATAGTTCTTCATCCTGGTAGTAGTGTAAAACATACTAAAGAAGAAGGTCTTAATAATATTATTGAGGCTTTGAATTTAATAGTTAAAGATGAAAATAATTGTATGATTCTTCTAGAAACGATGGCTGGTAAAGGTAGTGAATGTGGCAGTAACCTAGATGAAATAAAAACTATTTTAGACCATATTAATTCTAAAAATATTGGAGTATGTATAGATACTTGTCACTTAAATGATGCCGGTTATGATATGGCTAAATTTGATGAATTTTTAGAAGAATTTGATAAAAAAATATCAATAGCTAGAATAAAATGTGTTCATGTTAATGATAGTAAAAATCCTTTAGGTAGTCATAAAGATCGCCATGAAAATATTGGTTTTGGTAGTCTAGGTTTTAACACTATTTTAAATATCGTTAATAATGAAAAATTAAAAGATGTTCCTAAAATATTAGAAACACCTTATGTATGTGATATTGATAAACCTAAAGAATTATCATATCCTCCATATAAAGAAGAAATAGCTATGTTGAAAAGTGGTATATTTAATGAACACTTATTAGATGATATTAGAGCTAATCATAAATAATTAGAATATCTTTGATAATATTCTTGCCAAACTTTAGATATTTTTCTAAAGTTTTCTTCTGTATAATTATTTTTATATCTTTCAATGTTAAAAAGTTTTGGATTACTTAATACTTTTTGATAATTCTTTTTCACAAATTCATATGTAAAATTAAGTTCTTCTTCAGATAAATTAATATTCTTACTATTAGCAAATTCTCTTATATCATCTTTATTCATTCTATTAATATATCTTTCTATTATATTAAACATTAATTATCACCTAGTATATTTTATGTTAATTTATAAAAATGAATACTTAAATATTTATTTTACATACTAATAATGGTGTATTGGAATGAAGAAGTATGTAGTACTAATTTTAATTTTTAGTATCTTTGTTATTAGATTAATATATTTAAATATTTATCAAAAAGATTATTATTTAGACAAGTATTATGCTAAAACTGAAAATTATGTATATGGTACTTCTGCTCCAAGAGGAAGAATCTTAGATATTAATGGTAACATTTTAGTAGATAATATTGGTATTAAGACTATTTATTATACTAGATTAAAAGGAATTACTAATGAAGAAGAGATCCAAATAGCTCAAAAATTAGCCAATATAATAGATATTGATATTAATGAGGATAGTTTAAAAAATTATTATTTACAAATAAATGATACTAATAATTTAATAACTACAGAAGAATGGGAATTATATGATAAAAGAGAACTTTCTTCAAAAGAAATAAAGGAATTAAAACTATCAAGAATTACTGAAGAAGATTTAAATAATTTAGATATTATAGATAAAAAAAGCGCTACTATATATGAATTAATGCATAAAGGTTATTCATATTCTAAAAAAGAAATTTTAAAAAATGTTAGTGATGATATATATTCCAAAGTAATTGATGCTAATATTAAAGGGATTACGACAGAGTTAACATGGGAAAGAAAATATAATTATAATGATACTTTAAAAGATATTTTTGGTAGAATAGGGAAAATACCTATAGATAAGAAAGAAGAATATTTAAATAAAGGTTATGAATTAGATGATATTGTGGGATTAAGTTATTTAGAAGAATATTATGAAGATTATTTAAAAGGGGAAAAAGATTTATATAAAGTGAATAGTGATAATACCCTATCTTTAGTAAAAGAAGGATCTCCAGGTAATGATTTAGTATTATCAATTGATATTAATGTCCAATTAGAGTTAGAAAGATTAATTAAAGAAAATATTTTATTAGTTAAGAAAAGAAAATATACAGATTATTTTACAGAAGCCTATAGTATTGTTGGTAATCCTTTAACCGGGGCGATTATGGCTTTAAGTGGTCAAAAATTGTTAGATGAAGATTCTAAAACTTTTGAAAATGTTAATACTAATTTGATTACTTCTTCTTTTACAGTAGGATCCGTTGTCAAAATGGCTACTTTAAGTACTGGTTATAAATATAATATTATAGATATTGGGAGTAGTGAATTAGATGGTTGTGTTAAATTATATCAAGTACCTTTAAAATGTAGTTATAAAAGTTTAGGTAAAATTAATGATTTAACTGCAATTAGTAAAAGTAGTAATTATTATCAATTTAAGATAGCTATTGGTCTTACTGGTAATAAATATACTTATAATATGAAGTTAAATACTACTAGTGAAGATTTTAATAAATTTAGAGATATGTTTCAAGAATATGGTTTAGGTAGTATCACCGGTATTGATTTACCTAATGAAAAAATTGGTATTATAGGAAGTTTAACTTCTAGTGACTTACTTTTAAACTTAAGTATTGGTCAATATGATACATATACTCCAGTGGAATTATTCCAATATGTAAATACTTTAGCTAGTAAGGGTGAAAAGAGAAAACCACAATTAATGGCTAGTATTCAAAATAATAATCAAATAGTTATTGAAAACTCCTATAATACTCTTAGTCGCGTTCCTTTAGAAGTGAAATATTTAGAACGATTACAAGAAGCTATGCATCTAGGTATTTTAAATGGTACTAGTAGAAATTATATTAAAACTATTTATAATCCTGGTGGTAAAACGGGTACTAGTGAAACATTCATTGATACTAATAATGATCAAGTAGTGGATACAAAAACTATTTCTTTAGCATTTTTAGGCTTTGCTCCCTTAGATAATCCCTTATATAGTATAGTAGTTTTAACTCCTAATATTTATATTGAAAAAGACTATGAATATAGTAAATTATATATAACTCGAAATATTTCCCAGGGTATTACTAACTTTCTCTTTGAAAATAAATAAAAGTTTGATATAATAGGGAAGTAATTAGATGAGGAGGATTTTATATGGCTAAAAATGAGAATCGTAACTTTGTAACTATGCGTTGTACTGAATGTGGTTGCGAATTGCGTCCAACAAGTAAAAACAAAAAAAATAATCCTGAACGTTTAGAGATTAAAAAATATTGTCCTAAATGTCGTAAAAATGTTGTAGCAAAAGAAAAGAAATAATTAAGAAAGGAGTTTATTTATGAATATTAATATTAATGATATTAAAAATGGCATGACTGTTATTATTGATGGTAATTTATGTTTAATTCAAGAGTTCCAACATGTTAAACCAGGAAAAGGCCCAGCTTTTGTTAGAATTAAATTAAAAAATTTAAGAACAGGTTCTATTGTAGAACAAACATTTAATACTAATATTAAAATTACTAGAGCTCATATAGAAAAAACTAAAGTACAATATTTATATGCTAGTGGTGATAATTTTGTATTTATGAATAATGATACTTATGAACAAATAGAAGTATCTAAGAAAATATTAGGAGAAGATGCTTCATTTATTAAAGAAGGTATTGATATTTCAATAGATTTTTATGAAGGAGAAATCATTGGTATTACTCTTCCTGAAAAGATTGAATATGAAGTAGTAGAAACAGTACCAGCAGTTAAAGGAAACACTACTAATAATGCTCAAAAAGATGCTAAAATTGAAACAGGTAAAGTTATTAAAGTTCCTTTATTTATAAATGAAGGCGAAAGAATATTAGTTACTACAAGTGATGGTAAATATGCTGGAAGAGCTTAAGCTCTTTTTTATTTGATTACAAAATAAGTTATATAAAGAACTGTTAATATACAAGTAATAAATATTAATAAAATACCAATAAAACCATTATTATAATCATCATCATTACTAAAATGTCCATATAAAGGATTAATAAGGGCTAATTTAGAACCTTTATTACTTAAAGAACTATTTTGATAATTATTAATTAAGTTTTGAATTAGAATACTAGCTTCATTATTAATAAATATTTCATCATAACAAGTATATATTGGAATATTTAGAATATTAAATCTAAAGATATCATCACTATTATTATTTAAAATATCTTCATTTAATAATAAATATTTATGCATATAATCATTAATAAAATTCTTTTCATTATCATTTAAAGTAGGATGATATAATAATTCTAATAAAGTTATTACTTGAAATATTTCTAAAGGATTAATTAAATAGATATCGGGATTTATATTATTTAAATTTAAATAATTAAGAGGAGTACTATAAATATTTTGATAATTAAGTATTAAGATATTATTTTCAATTTTAAAATATTTTAAATTATTATAAATACTTTGAAGATTTTTTAATATTACTTCATTACTCATATTCCCACCTATTATAAATTTTAACAAAGTAATATCTAAAATACAATTGTTTTTAAGAGGTTTTTATTGTATTATTTTATAGGGGAGGGATTATGAATAAAGAGTTAAATGAAAATTTTATAAGATGGCTTTCTCATAAAAAAGGTGAAGATGCAAAAATGTTAGAGTTTCGTCTTAATTCTTTTTATGAGTTTCAAAAGCAAGATAATCCTCATTTTGGACCCGAAATAAATATTGATTTTAATAAAATAAATTATTATAAAAGTGATGTTTCTAAAACTGAAGATGATTGGAAAAATGTTAATTGTAATATTAAAAATACTTTTCAATCTTTAGGGGTAATTGATGCTGAAGAAAAATATTTAGATGGTGTTTCTAATCAATATGAAAGTGAAGTTGTCTATCATCATAATAAAAATAATGATATTATCTTTATGAGTACTGATGATGCTTTAAAGAAATATCCAAATTTATTTTATAAATATTTTAATAATTTAGTTAAATATAATGAAAATAAATATACAGCCTTAAATGGAGCTTTATGGAGTGGAGGTTCTTTTATATATATTCCACCTCATACAAAGTTAGATAGACCTTTGCAAAGTTATTTTCGTATTGATAGTGAATCTTTAGGGCAATTTGAAAGAACAATTATTATTGTTGATGATTATAGTTCTTTAGAGTATATTGAAGGTTGTACGGCCAAAAGTTATTCTCAATCATCTCTTCATGCTGGGGTAGTAGAAATATATGTCGGTAAACATGCTTCTTGTCGTTATTCAACGATTCAAAATTGGTCTAAAGATGTTTATAATTTGGTTACTAAAAGAGCTATAGTAGATGATTATGGAAAAATGGAATGGATTGATGGTAATATTGGCAGTAATATTACGATGAAATATCCTAGTTGTATTTTAAAAGGGGATTATGCCATTGGGAATAGTTTATCTATTGCTTATGCTAAAGATAATCAAAAGTTAGATGCTGGAGCTAAAATGATTCATTTAGGTCAAAATACTAAAAGTAATATTGTTAGTAAAAGTATTGCTTCTTCTGGTGGCTTAAGTAATTATCGGGGGTTAGTTAAAATAAGTAAAAATGCAACTAATTCGGTAGGAATGGTTAAGTGTGATACTTTAATAATGGATGATCATTCTAGTAGTAATACTTATCCTACCAATATTGTAGAAAATGATAGTAGTACGATTGAACATGAAGCCACTATTTCTAAAGTAAGTGAAGAGAAATTAAATTATTTAAAGAGTAAAGGATTAAGTGAAGATAAAGCTAAAGAATTATTAGTTTTAGGATTTATTGATGATTTTAAAAAAGAATTACCAATGGAATATGCCGTAGAATTAAATAGATTAATAAAAGATTAAAAGTTACTAAATTGTGAAATTTGGTAATTTTTTTTGACAAAAATTCTAGTATTTTGGTAACTATTTTAGTTATTATTACTACCAATTTAATTATTTTGGTAATTAGGTATTTTATTCATTTTATGGTATCTTTTAAGTGAAAGGAGGCTATATGTTGAATAATGTTATTTTAGTTGGTAGACTAACAAGTGATCCTCAAATAGTTGAAGTTGAGAATAATAAAAAAGTAACTTCAGTAGTTTTAGCAGTTAATAGAAATTTTAAAAATACTGAAGGTATCTATGAAACTGATTTTATTCGTTGTATTCTTTGGAATAGTATTGCTGCAACTACTACCGAGTATTGTCATGTTGGGGATGTTATTGGAGTTAAAGGACGTTTGCAATCTAGTAAATATACTGATGAAAATAATAAAATTCATTATATTACAGATGTCATTGCAGAAAGAGTAACATTTTTATCAACTAATAAGAAACATGAAGAAAGTGCAGAATGGGTAAAAGACGAATTAGATAAAGACTTCAGTTAATTCTGAAGTTTTTGTATTAGATATATATCTTTCATAAAATAGAAAATGATTATTATAATTAATTAGAGGTGTTTATGAAAAATCTTTTTAAATATATAGGAATTACTGCTGTTTTATTATTTAGTTTCTATTATACTGAAAAGATGAGTAAAGTAGTAGTTAACAATAGTAATTTAGTAAAAGAAATTAATTCTAGAAGTAATGAATATAATGTAGAGTCAGTTTCTGCTATTATCGAAGATGATTATATTATCCCAGGATTAAATGGTTATAGTGTTAATGTTTTAAAAAGTTATAATAATATGCGTTTTTTAGATACTTTTAATTCTTATTATTTAGAATATGATAAAGTAGTACCAGGTATTTCGATAGAAAATAATAAAGATAAAATAATTAAGAGAGCTAATAGTATTAAAAAAAGTGTAGCAATAATAATTAAAGATAATCTAGATGTCTTAGAGTATACTAAAGATAAAAATATTAAAATAACAAGATTAATAGATATGAATACTTATGATAAAAATTATATTCATGAACAAATTAATAATGATATTAATAATTATAAAAAAGTAGAATTAATGTTAAATAATGCTAATATAAATAAAAATATTTGTTATATTAATAATAATATTATTGATATTTGTAGAAATAATAATAAATATTTAGTTGAGTCTAGTTTAACTTTAAATAATTATAATTTAGCTTCGATTAAAGAGAAAATAAAAAGTGGAGATATTATTTATATTAATGATAATGTTACTTTAAGTGATTTTAAAATATTAATAAAACAGATTCAATATCAAGATTTAAAAATTGTCTATTTAAGTAATTTAATTACTGAAGAAAGAGATTAGAACTTGAATTTAATCTTTTTTTTTGGTATAATTCTAACTAATTAAGAAAGAACTTTTAGAAAGAGTGATTAAATTGAGTAAAATTAGAATTTTTGGCTTGGGTGGTCTTGCTGAAAATGGTAAGAATTGTTATGTTATAGCGATAGATGATGACTTATATGTTTTTGATTGTGGTTTAAAATATGCTAATTCTAATTTATTAGGAATAGATTATATTATGCCTGATTTTAGTTATTTAATTAAAAATAGAAGAAATATTAAAGGAATATTTATTACTCATGGTCATAGTGAGAATATGGGAAGTGTTGCTGATTTAGTTAAAGATTTACCTAATGTAAAGGTATTTGCTACTAAGTTTACTAAATTTGTTTTACAAGAATATGGGGTTTTAGAAAAAAATATTGTAGAAATTAAACCTCATAAGAAATTAATTTTTGACAATAATGTTTCCGTATTTCCTATCTCTGTTTCTCATAGTATTCCTGATGCTTTAATGTATGTTATCAATTCTAAAGATGGCGCTATATGTTATACTGGTGATTTTGTTATTGATCCAACTATGTTAGCGTCTTATGATATGGATTTAGGTAAAATCGCTTATGTAGGTAAACAAGGCGTATTATGTATGTTATGTGAATCTACTTTCTCTGAAAGAAAAGGTCATACATCTCCTAACCATCGTTTAGAAGAATACTTTAAAGATATTGTTAAACATAATGAAAAAAGAATATTATTCTCAATATTACCATACCATTTATATACGATTAATGATATCTTTAATGCTGCGCGCAATACCCATCGAAAAATAGTTATTATGGGTAAAAAATTACAAAATGTTGTTAATTTTGCTATTAATGAAAAGTATTTAGAAGTAGAAGCGGGTATTATTGGAGATTTATCTAATATTGAAGATGATAATGCTATTTTACTTATTAGTGATGAGCGAACTAACCCTTATGCTAATGTTAGTAAAATATTACATGGTTATGATAAATATATTAATTTAAAAGCTAGTGATACTATTGTTTTTGCGGAGCCAAGATATGATAGTAATGAAAAAACTTTAGTTAAATTAGAAAATGAATTAGCTAAATTTGGTTGTAATATTGTCAATATTCCTAGTGATAAAGTGATTCTCCATCATCCATCTAGTGAAGATTTAATGTTAATGATTAAACTTATTAATCCTAAATATTATATGCCTGTTAAAGGTGAATATCGTTATATGGTTAATAATGCTAATTTAGCTAGTAGATTGGGAATACCTGCTGAAAATATTATTTTAAAACAAAATGGTGAGATTGTTACTTTTGAAGATGGCAAATTAATAAATGATTTTAGTAAAATTAAAGTAAATGATGTTTTAATAGATGGTAAATCTAGTGAAGATATTGGTGAACTTGTTATTAAAGATCGAGAAATGTTATCAGAAAATGGAATTGTTTTAATAAGCGCTACTATCTCTAAGAAAGATAAAGTAATGTTAGTGGGACCAGAAGTTACTACTAGGGGATTTATTTATGTTAAAGATTCGGCTTATTTAATAACAGAGATTAAAAAGATATGTGATAATATAATTAATAGAAATATTACACCAACATTTGTAGATTATAATAAAATAAAAGTAGAAATAAGAGAAGAATTAAGTAATTATTTATATCAAGAAACTGAATGTAAACCAATGATTATTGCTGTAGTTCAAGAAGTATAATTTTAATAAATAGATTCATAATATTATTAGGTGATTTTATTGAATAATATAGAATTATTAAATAATATTTATAATAATGCTTATATGCTTTGTATAGATATAAATAATATAATTGTTAAAGTAAATAATGAAAAATTAGAAAAAATTTTAAATAATGAATTAGAAGAATATCTAAATATTATTAAAGAGACTAAAGATGTTTTTAAAAAATATGGTAAACAAGAAAAATTAAATAATAGTTATAAAATATTAAATAATAAAATTATTAATGAACTAAAAGTATTAAAAGATAAAAATATTGCTAAATTAGTTATAGAAAAAACTAATACTAATATAATAGATATTATAGAGAATATTAATAAATATAGTGATAGTGATGTAGAAATAATTACTTTAGGGAATAAATTAAAAGCAACTTTAGAAAAAAATTTAAATGAATTAAAAAAATATTTATAAAACCATAAGTATTTATAACATTTCTTATTGACAATTATTAAGAAAATGTATTATACTTATGGAGTAATGCCCGATTAGCTCAGTCGGTAGAGCGCACGGCTGTTAACCGTTAGGTCGTAGGTTCGAGTCCTACATC
>CANQFH010000032.1 GCA_947598425.1 uncultured Bacilli bacterium
TATTAGCAACGGAAGATTATATAAATTCTTTCGTTATTGGAAAAGAGTTGTAGATAACTACGACACTCGCTCCATTTGAAAATTAATCTCTATCTCTAGAGATTTTTTTAATACAATAAATTCCCAAATACAAATATAACAATTATGTTCTATCTACTATTATTAAAGGAACATACACTTCATCATTTGTATAACCAGCATGATGAGAAAATAATACCTCATCTCCATCAGTTAATAAACATTTATTAGAATTAGCTATAGCTATAAAATCCCCGATGGCAGCATCAAACAATTCATTTGGTATACCATCTCCAAAAATTTTACTTTCTAAAACTTCTGATTTATTATAAATTTTAAAATCATTTCCAAAAAATTCTTTAAATTTGGAAACAAAAATATTTAAAAATTCCTTTTTTACTTTAAAAGAAACTGCCCGTTGTTCAATTGATGTAGTTCTCTCTAACATATTTAATAACTCCGGATAATCATTTAAAAATATATTATCAACCTTTATATGACCATGATCTGCTACAATTATAACTAATGAATTTGTTAACTTGTTACAAAAATCTGATACTTTTATATCTCGTTCTTGTATAAGTTTTCTAACAACTTCACTATCAGCTCCATAATCATGCATCGTATGATCTGGCTCATCATCATATACATATAAAAATTTTTTCCCTTGAATTTTTGCCTCTTCCATTACAAGTTTCAACATATTATCTAAATTAGAATATACAACTGCATTACCTGTTTTAAAAGGAAAAAATTCTTTTGCATGATATCTTCCAACTTCTTCTATTTCATCTACTATAGTAGTGTTAACTAATTTGTTCTTTACCTCTAAAAATTCTTTACATACTTCTTCTTTTCCTTTTTCACAATTTAGAAACAAAGATATCGTTTTATCTATTGGTTTTATATATGTATTCCAACCAAGCCAACCATGTTCATTAGGATTTAAGCCTGTTCTAATGGATGTTGTAGCTGCAGTTGTAGTGGCTGGAAAGACTGTAGTTATTTCTTTATATTGATTTTTTCTGAAAAAGGAATCTTCTTCTAATGTTCTATCTAATATTCTAGAACCCATTCCATCAAAAAGCATAACAATAACATTATCAGGTTGTTTTTCTTCTAATATTTTATCAATATAATCTATTGATTTATGATGATATTCTAAGCCAAAATATTTTCTAATAGAACAAGCTAAATTTGTTAAGCATTCATCATAATTATTTTTTATTTTCATAACAAAAAACACCTCTAATAATATTTTACATGATAATAAAAAAGTTGTAAATATTAGCTACAATTACCATTGTTGCTTATAAAATTTTAATATATAAGATTTTTACTTAAGATATTATATTTTTACTTATTTTGTCAATTAAATGTTAATTTGACATTATATCTTTAAATTCACTCTAATATTAGAGTAAAATAAAAATGAAAGGATATGATAGTTATGGATATAAATGCTAAGTTAACTTCCCAATCATCATTAATAAGAGTACTTGATAATAATCAAATATCATTAGAACTTAATAAGCCAATCAGCAGTGCTTCATTTAAATTAATTTATGATGCCAAAGTATTTGAATATCTAAAGGGATCAGTTGTTAGTTTACTTAAAACTAACAAAGTAGATGATTCTACTTTAGGTGAAATAATTTATGAAGGTAAAATTAATGGTGGTCAAGGTTCAAAAAAGATTGGTTTTACTTTTAAAGCCTTACAAGAATCCAAAACAACTACTTTTAAAATAACTGATTTAGTTTTAGACAATGAGGCTAGTGAACAAGAACCAGAACTAATATTAAATACTTTACCATTTCAAATAACTGGAGCAGAAGCAGAAAAAGTAGTAGATGATACTCATCATGAGGAACAATAATATTAAAAAGATTAACATCAATGATAATTACTCACATCTCTTGTGAGTTTTCTTTTGTTTAAAATTATCATTATAAAATAAAAACACACTTGTAAATTGAAATAATCAATTAGTGTGTTTATGAATTAATCATTGTTTGTTAATTCTATTCTTTCGCTATTACCATCTAATTTAAAACTAAATGGATAAATTATAACTTTTTCATTAATTAAATCAGTTTGTTTAATATCAATTATTCTTTCAATAGTAGGACTAGTATTAACAGTTACTATTTTTGATTTTACTTCTTTAACAAATTTAGAGGCATTTTCTACTGATGTAGTAAATATTGCAGCACTATACTTACTACCATTATAATTAATCTTAGCAATAGCGTCTTCTATATCATCTACAATTATCGCATTCGAATAATCTAATTTAGTATCACTACTAATATATAATTGAATATTTAATCCCGTATTAATTATTTTATTTAAAAAGTCTAAATGATTTAGATCTTCAATATATAAATCAAAATTTTCATAACCACTTATAATAGTTTTATTTTTAGATTTATTTAAAATCATTTGTTGTAAATTATGATTACCTATACAAACTACTAAATCAATATTAGCAAAATTAGATAATAATTCATCATAATTTTCAGTTATATATATTTGAATTAAATATTTAGATATATTAAATTGTTCTAAAACACTTTGCACTATTTGGACTAGTAATTGATTAGTTCCCAACATAAAGCCATTATTTGCTAATATTGTAGTATTACCAGCCATTATATTTCGCATAATCATTTCCATTGTAATATAGGGATTACCATCAGTAATAACTACAACATTACCATAAGCCATTATTTGAGTTCCATACACTAACTTTTTTTCATCATCTTTTTGTGAAAGTATAACATCACCATAAAATATCTTTTCTTGTTCTAAAATATTAAAGATATTCTTAATAATACTATAATCTAATATAAAACCATTATGATTCTTTTGATCAATACGATTTACTTGCTCTAGAGCTTCTTGGTTTCTTTCTAAAGACGTTTTAATTTGATTAATAATATTTTGAATATTTTCTCTTAAAATATCTTTATTTACTTGTAAGGCATTAGCTATTATTTCATTAATATTATTATCTTTCATGATTAATACCTCTTTCTATATCCATTTCATTTGTTAATTCCATAATTTTAGTATACATTTCTAATTGTTTTGCATCTAAATCTGACACATCAATTATTTTATCACCCACTACTTGTTCTAAAGCCAATCTCATTTGCATTATAACTTGATATTCCATATCCATTTGTTGTTTGCCATTATCAATTTTAGTATTGAATAATAAATCCCCTATTTTTAATTTATTACCATTAATATCATATATAATTGCAAAATTAGGATTCATTATTATTTTAGTAGTATCAGGATTCAAACCATAATTCTTAGCTAATTCAGTAACTATGTGAGCTTCATCGGCATAATCACTAATTGATGTTGTTAAATAATTAGGATGTTCTTTAGTTACTATTTCTAATTTTTCTAACATTAATAATAATTTTTTAGTAAAATTAGCATCGGTATATTCAATATAAGAATCACTATGAATTGGTAAAGTAGCTCCATTATATTCCCTTCTATTATCACGTTCTTCTAAAATATATTGAGTAGTCGAGTCATTAGTATAAAGAGCTCTAGATAATTTGACTGGTTCTTCAAATGGTAATGGTCTTGCAACTGAACCTTTATTTAATATAGCATGTTCTTTTAGGGATTCAGCAATATCATTATAACCTAATCCTACAGTTACTTTTCCTAATCTTAAACCTTCATATTGCTCTTTAGTAATTTTACCCATTTGAAGTAGTTTAGTATATTCTTCATCATCTTTCCTAATTAAATCGTGAGCAGCTTCTTTATATATTTCAAAGACTTCATCTGTAAAACCTTTACGACCTAATTCTGGATGTTCTTTAGTTGCTCTTACAAAAGCTTTAGCAGGTATTTCAATATTATCAAAACATAAAACATCTTTATTTCGCCATACCCAACTTTGCGCTACAATATTATCATTATCATCTTTGATCACAAATACTCGACCATTTTTATCAACCATACTATGTTCCATACAAACTTCGGCACTATCATGTAATTCTTGACAACAATCAGTTAAAGTTCCAATCGCCATTGCTAAAGGATCATCTAAACGTAAAGTTTCATAAGTATATTTACCACTTGTTTTAACTGTACGATGTTCAATTCTAGGAATACTACTAAATGTTCTTTGTTTACCATAATTATAGATTTGTTGTAACATATCAAAATCAGCTTGATTATAACCCGCAATTGCGGATATTTCTGCAACCCGTTCATTACCTACATTTACTGAAGTAAATTTATTGGTTTGAACAAAACTAACAGCTAATTCTAAAGTTAGGGTTCGATTACTATTCATAGCTTTAATATCTGAGAATTGTCTTTGAATACTAGAAATATAACTAATATATTCAGGACTATCTAAAATTTTATTCATATTGGCTAATAAAAATTCTCTAAAATCAGGATCATATGTTAATTCAAAGGCTCCAAATAATTGATGAGCTTTATTCGGAGTTAAAATAGGAAAATCCGGATATCTCTCTAATATACTTCTAATAAGATAACTAGATTTAGGATAACTTTGGGGATTAATAGTCAAAGTATAAGAATCACCAGTTTTTCGATATATTTGACTAAATATATTTTCTTCTAAATTACCTTGGAATCCTTCACTTACAAGCATTTCTTTTAATTGGGTATATTCTTGATATCCTCGAGATGCTTCCGAATAATCATTCATGATTAATTTATTTATAATATAAGCATATTCGAAACTTACATTTCTTGGCAAACTAGTTAATAAATCCAAAAGTTTTTTTAATCCCCTTTGATCATGATCAAATACTCCAAAACAGTATGCTAATTTTAACATTGCATCTCTGGCTTCAGGAGTTTTTGAAAAATTTTTTATCCTCATTAAAGTACTCCAATTAGAACCAGATACTAAAAATTTATCAGCATCATTAATATCAAAGTTTTGCATTACTACAAAATCAGGAATGAATTTACCACCAGTTTTATCATACCAATTTTTCATTAAAGAAACTTGATGAGCTTTTAACATTTCAGTTACAGTTTCAGCTTTATTAATTCCTAATTTAATGACTTTTTCTTCTCCAAATAATTCGATAAATTTAACTAAATCTTGTTTTAAATTAATATTTCTAAGTAATGAAGTTATTAATGCTTTATCTTTTAAATATGGTAACCATTCTTTGTGATTTTGTAATATTTTAAATGTCATAAGATAACCATTATAATTATAGAAAACTTGTTTTAAATCTTCTGGAGCATTATCACTTAAAAACAACTCCGGATACTTTTCTTTTACAAAACTAGGGGCATCATCTGGATAATAAGATATATTACCTAATTTACATTCTCTAGCAATGATATCTTCCATTCTTTTCGAAATATCATCAATAGTTAATATTTTTTTATTATTTATATCTAAATATTTGCCATTAATTAAAGTTACTTCAGAATTTAATTGTTGCTCAATTCCATCCATATATCTACCATATTTAGTACACAACTCTAAAAAATTCTTATTACCAAATACCTCTAATAATTCTAAATCACTATATTTTTGATCTACTAGGCTATCATAACCACTATCTATTAGTATTCGCCCATTAAAATGTTTACCATCTTTAATACCAAAAGCTATAAATAAATTTTTATCTTTCAAAATATCTACTAATTCCGGATACTTTTTAATATCATTAAAAGTAAGACATCCACCATAAAAGACCATTTTTAATCTTTGCTTTTCTACTGAAGAAATATTTGTTAAGCTATCAAAATTGACAAACATTTCTGGATGTTCTGATACTAATTCTGGAATCTTTTGTAAATAAGAATAGTCTATTTTATCTTGAATAATTTTATTATAGATAGCATCTCTTAAAGCCTTTTCTATTGCTTGTTCATCCTCTATTTCACCATGTAAACTAGATATATTAAGAGCAGTCATTATGGCTCCATATTTAATGCATAACTGTAAAAACTTCCAATTACCATATCTAGAGGTATATTCATAAATAAAATTGTTAGATAATGTTTGATCTTGATTATCTTCAGATAAAGTTAATTTTATATTACAATTAATAGTGTTTGTTAAATTTTTATCTATTAAATATTTGATAAAATCAGGATGATTATGTAAAAATTCCGGAGTAATTTTATTTTTATAAAAAGCATCTTTTAATTCTTTGGGAGCATCTAAATCCATGAATATTTCTGGATAATTATCTCTAAATGAGCCTTTTATCCAATCATAATCTGGAAAACTTAAAAACATATCACTTTTTCGCATATAATCTAAGCATTTAGCAAATTGTGTTAAAAATTCCGGATAAGATAGATTACCATTTTGAAAATCAATTCCTTCCTTTTTAAGAAAATATCTATTATTTGTATGAAACATACTTATACGAAAAAAATAACTAATAATATCAAACATTACTAAATCTTGATCATATTCATAATCTTTATGAGTAAAAAATGAAGTTTCTTGTTCAAATTTTAAAATATTATCAATATTAAAAGTATCAATTAACATTCTTTGATCGTTATCAAGAATAAATACTGAGTCATTATATTGCAATAAATCATTATTGGTATTTAATTTATCTACAAAATGAAAATTCATTGACTTCAACCAATCGGGAACATTATATACTCCATCACTAGATTTTACCAATTCTGTTCGACTATAATCAATAAAATATTCTTTAACCGCAGATATAAAAGCCTTTTCTAAATCAGGATGATATTTTAAATATTTGCTAAATTGAGAAAAATGATTCTCGCTAGATAGATGAGAAAAAACATCAGAATGTCTTTGAACTAATTCTTGAAACTGACCTAAACCATAATTACCACTAACAAATTGAACAAGATAAGTACCATAATCCATAAAATTATCAATAGGAATATTTTGAAATACTAAAGGATAATCAAGTAAATCTTGAATTGTTAAATCTCTATTAAAATATCTTTGTTTAACTTCTTCTGGAAGATTTTTATTAATTAAAAATATATCCGCATTGTCCTTAATAAATAATCCAGGATAATCATTTATATTAATCCAACTAACAGAATTAATAATTTGACTTCTTACAAATTTAAAACAAACATTTTTTAATTCCGAAATATTGGCAGTTTTAAATTGTTCTATAAATTCTGTAAATTCATTGGCATTATTAAGACGATAATTAAAACTACTATTCATATTGATTAATTTATTAATCGCATCATATTCTTCTTGGGAATAATTATATAACTTTACAACTTTATCAACACCAAGTATTTCTATTAAAAGGCCATTATATTGTTGATAATCCATGTGATTTTTTAAATCTTTAGCTTTTATTTCTTCTAATTCTATATTAGATAAAGAAGCTAAATCACTAATAGTAAGAATACCATTATAATATTTTTCTTTAAATTCTGCACTAAAAATATCTGATAAAAATAATTCAGGATAAGCTTTAATTGTTTTTTCATCAAAGTCTTTAGCGTTTAAATACCTTCCTAATTTTGCTAAATTTTTAACATTACAACCTCTAAAATTACCATTACTACCATACTCAACTAAAGCAAAATCGATATTAGCATGAGTTTTTGAAAAATCAGCAGGATGAATAGCATCTGATATTATGGCTATACCTTCCCAAGCTTCAAAAGGAATATCACTTAAATCATAACTTAATAACTTGTTTTGAATATCTAGATATTGTTTTGTTATTCTTTCTTCCACTTCTTCATCAAGATAATTATCTTCGGATTCTTTAATTATCTGCATTAATTGATTTTTTAGTTGTTGAAATAACTCTAAACTAATTTTTTCTGCCATATACAATACCTCATCCTAATACTTTTATTTTTATTACTATCTTATATAATTATAACATTAATTTTAGCTTTTTTAGCATTTATTCTCATAACTATTATAAACTTATAGTAAACCTAAATAAAAATATGAACATAAAAAAATCCGTTAAATATAATTTTTTACGGATATTTATATACTAATTATTTGTTAAATTATTAGAATAATTTTGTTGTTCTTGATATTCTAATCTAATACGTTCTAAAATTTGATCTAACTCTATTGTAGTAATTACTCCATTATTATTAGCTAGATCGATTAATTCTTCTTCAGTTAAGTAATTAACTAGAGGTTGATATTCATAAAAATGAATATATTCTATACAAAAATCAAATTTGTGTTCTTCATCCTCAGGATGTAAGTTATACCAAGCTCTAAAAAGATGATGATATTCATCACAAATACCATTGACACTAGTAGTACTTAATATATATAAATTATTTTCATTACCGATATTAGCATTTTCGATTACAATTAAATCTGAAATATTAAATTCTTCAGAATGTTTTAATGTTTCTTCTTTATTTAATAAACTATCAATCTCTTTTTCTAATTTATCACGTTTTTTAATATAATCATCTAGATATTCATCCACTATTTCTTCTTTATTAATATCATATTGATCATTACTATTATTATTATTATTATTATTTAATCTACCAATTCCATATCCTGAAGCCACTAAAGCTAAACTTAAACCTCCAGATACAATTCTAGTTTTTAATATATCTTTACTTTTCATATAAATCCCCCTGCGAGATAGTATCTTATCATAAAAGAATATAAATATCAAGATTATTTGACTATTAACCACGTTTGCATACCTTTTTTATTAATATTAAATGCTGGTAATTTAACTAATTTATCTATAAATATTAAAGTTGCATATCTACTATTTTTCTTACTATTCCAAAAAGAATCATCTACTTGTAAACCTTTACTATATTTATTTTTAATATCTATAATTGAAGTTACAGTTAGATCAAAAAATAAAACTTTTTTAATTGTAAAATATGCTACTACACTACCACTAGACTTTTTAACTATGACAATATCATCTTCATTAATATTATGATATGGTAATATTTTATTTTTACTAAAACGAGATTCAATAGTTTTTTTACCATCTAACATATAAGTTAAATATGGTTCACTAAATATCCCTAAATGAATTCTTTTACCCTTTATTAAATCTAAATCTTTTTTACTTAAATTACTAATAATCTCATTATACATATAATTCCTACACTAACTTTATTCTTCTAATTATAATTACTACTAATAAAATACTTATTAAAGATATTGGAATAACATAATTAATATGTTCTTTTAAGTAATTAAATAATGATGGTTTTATATCTACAGTTAAATAAACATCTTCTTTTACTTCTTTATCTTTATAATAATAAGTGATTACTCCAATTTTATCATTCTTTTTATTCTTATAACTAAGTTCTTTTAATCCTTCATATTCATAATGATATTCTTCATTTTCAAGATTATCAGTATATATTTTAATATCATTACCTACCTTAACATCATAACTAGTAATATTACTATTAACAACTGGAATCTTAAATAAAGTTTGATCTTTTTGATAAATATATTCATCTTTAAAATTATCATTTAAATAATTTCTAATATTAATTGTATCTTCTAAGTTATATGACGTACCATTAATTCTTGGAGCATTTAATGTTAATAACAATAGTTCATTATCATTAACATCTACTATGGAAGACATACATAATCCAGCATTATCAGTAAAACCGGTTTTACTACCTTTAATAAAACTTAAATCAACTAAACCTAACTTATTATATAAATTAATTGTACTTTCAACATGCAATCCATTAGTTAAAGTATATTCTTTAGTCATATAAATTTGTTTAAATAAACTATTATTTAAAGCATATAATAAAAATTTTAAGACTTCTTTAGGAGTACTATAATGATTATCGGCATCATAACCAGTAACATTCACAAAATGAGTATTAGTAAGGCCTAGTTCGGAACTTTTTTGATTCATTAACTTAACAAATTCTGCAGTACTACCAGAAATACCATAACCTAAAGCTGTAGTAGCATCCGCTCCAGAAGGAAGCATTGAGGCATAAAGTAAATCTCTATAAGTTACAACATCATTTTCTTTTAATTTAGCTACAGAAGCATCAAATGGAACTTCATCTAACATTTGTCTAGTTATTGTAATCGTTTGATCTAAATCATCAATATTCTCTATAGCCACGATGGTAGTCATTATTTTCGTCAAACTTGCAATACTTACGACATCAGAAGCATTCTCTTCATATAATATTTCATCTTCACTAATATCATATATAATAACATTTTTAGAATAATGTTGAGGGATACTCATTGCCATAATTCTAAAAGGTATTAAAAGGATTAACAATAATAATATTTTTCTTATTCTTTTCATTTTCATCTAGTTCATTATAACATAATATATTAGATATTTCATTAATTAAAAGTTATATTTTCAGAAACTTTAGTTAATAATATTTTTAGGTGATAATATGCCCAATATCCATAGTAGTATTTCTTTAGGATTAGTAAATATTCCCATTAAGATGAATCAAGTTATTAGAAATAATGATACATCTTTTAATCAATTACATAAAAAATGTTTAAATAGAATTAAATATATTAAGTATTGTCCTCATTGTAAGGAAGAATTGAAAGAAAAAGATATTATTAAAGGGTATGAATTTAATGATGATGAATATTTAACTTTTACTAAAGAGGAATTAAATAAATTAAAGCCGGAAAATGAGCAAGAGATTGCTATTGAAGCCTTCTTAGATATTAAAGAAATAGATCCAATATACTATGAAAAAAGTTATTTATTAGATACTGTTAAAAAATCTAAAGCTTATTACTTGTTTTTAGAAGCTTTAAGAAAAAGTAAAAAAGTAGCCTTAGCTAAAACAGTTCTTGGTAATAAATTTTATTATTGTATATTAAGAGCGTGTGATTATGGAATTATTATGACTACATTATTTTTTGAAGAAGAAATAATTTTACCAGATGTAATTAGTAATAGTAAAGTAAATGAGAAAGAATTGAATTTGGCATTAAGATTAATTGATGAAAGAAAAGGTAAATTTGAACCTAAGAAGTATCAAGATGAGTATCAAAATAATATTAAACAGGCAATTAATGATAAATTAAAAGGTAATAAAATTAAAGAAGTTAAAAAGAAAAATCAAGCTCAAGTAAATGATTTACTAAAAGCTTTAGAAAAGAGTTTGAAAAAGAAAAAATGAATATATGGAAAGAAAGATGTTGGACACCAATGTTATTAAAAGAAGTATTTAAGCCTTTTAATTCTAAAGAATTTATTTACGAATTAAAATTTGATGGGTATCGAGCAATTATTTTTACTGATGGAAAAAAGTTACAAGTTCAAAGTCGTAATCAAGAAGATATTACTTATCTATTTCCAGAATTGCAAGATATAAAAAAATTAGTTAATGGTAAAGTTATTTTTGATGGCGAAATAGTTATTTTAAAAAATAATGTCCCCTCTTTTAAGGAATTACAAAAAAGAAGTCATTTAAAAGATTCAAAGAAAATATGGTATTGTTCAAAAGAAAATCCGGTG
>CANQFH010000033.1 GCA_947598425.1 uncultured Bacilli bacterium
CTATAGTATTCTAGTTCTTCTAATGTCTTAGCATTTAACATTCTTAATAAAGTTATTAACTTCTCTTCTTTTTTATTATAGGCTATTTTATCTACTAAATCAAATCTTATTAAGATTATTGTTATTAATTTACAATCTATATCTCTATTACTTTCATTCTCTTTATATACATACTTATATAATATCTTATCTTCTTCTTTTTCATATCTTCCTTTTATAAAGTTAATACTATATACTTGTTCAATATCTTTATAGCCTTTTTTCACTTGACCATCATATAATCTACAAGCATAACAAAAACTTTTATTTAGCTTCTCTTGATTAAATTTATCTTTATAACACTCTAAAGAGACAATACTATTATCGGATAAGACTGCAGTTATATCTCCAAAGTAAGAACTATATTCTTTATTTCTAGGTTTTATATAACTTTGGGGTATAACATTATATACATTATAAGTCTCATTAGTATTAATATACTTAAAGATAAGATCTACTAAATATTTTAAAACTTCTTCATGAGAGAAAACATTTTTAAATGTTAAATCATTTACCAAAGAACTAAAAGTGTTAATTTTAGTATTCATTCTGCCTCCTTTCATTAATATTTTTGAAGAGATAAATATTTATCCCTTCACTATATATAGAAGTTTTTTTACTCATTTCCTTTTTTTTAGAATAAATTTTTTATAAAAAATTAAAAAAAACTAATAGTTTTTTATATTCTATTAGTTCTAATCATTAAAAAAGACAGATTATTCTGTCAATTATTTTTCTTCTTCTACATTTAAAACATTTTCATTTTTGTAGTAACCACATTTAGTACATGCTCTATGAGGTCTTATTGCACTACCACATTTTGGACATGTAGTAACTGCTCCTACTTCCTTTTTTAAATGTGTTCTACGCATATTCTTTTTTGTTTTACTTGTTCTTCTAAAAGGAACTGCCATAAACTAATCATCACCTTTCAACAATTTTTGCAATTCTTGAAGTCTTGGATCAACTTCATTACTTTTTTTATCTTCTTTAATTAATTCCCAACCATTTCCTTTTATGTCTGCATCATTACAAATAGTAAAACTAATGGGAACCTCTAGAACAATATTTTGCCATAAAATTTGTTTTAAATCAAGTCTATTTTGACCTTTTTCATAAACATCTTGATAATTTTCTTGTAAATCATCTAAATTTTCCGAAATATTTATATCAAAATCATAATAAATTAAGTCTAAAGTAACCGAATCCGTTATTTGCATTTTTCCTTTAAAATTACATTCAATTAAAATATCACCATTACTATTTTTTCTAATAACCCCTTTAACAAAGGCATCTTTTAAATCATGAATTCTTTTATCTATCTTAGAATCCATTTTAACCTCTTCATTTATATTTATGCAATTATCGATATTTAATTCATCTAATTCAATAAACATTTCAAACACCAAAATAATCTTAACATTAATAATGATATATTGCAATAAATATCTATTAAAGTTATAATTTAGTTGGTGGTTTTATGTACAAGCTAAAATATTTTACATTATCTAAAAGGGATAAAAATAAATTAAAAGAAACATTTTACCAAACAGAATTTGGTCAAAATATTAAAAAAAGATTGATAAGATTATTAATTATTGGAATTCTTAGTATTATTTATAGTATTTATTTATTAATAACTTCTGAAAACATTTGGGAATTAATTATGGGCATTATGCTTTTATCCGCCGGTCTTATTTTTATTCTAGGAAGTATTTTCATCAGAATTAATAAATTAAATAATTATTTAATTAAAAATAAAAAACATTAACTATCTATAATAGCTTTATGATATACCTTATTATTAACAATAGGTATATTTTTTATTTTAAATAATTCACTAACACTCATTACTTGATAACCTTTACTATACAAAAGAGGTAATAACTTTTCAATAGCTGCAACTGTGGAATCATAAGAATCATGAAATAAAATAATATCGCCATCTTTAATATTATCTAAAACATAATTTATTAAATATTCACTATTACGATAACGCCAGTCATTAGTGTCTACACTCCATAAAATATAAGAAACTGGGATTAAATTTAAATAGCTATTTTTAATTATCCCATATGGTGGTCTTAAATATTGGAGATCTTCTTGAAATAATCTTTTATAAATATCATTCATTAAATTATAATCATTAATAAATTCTTCTTCTGTCATTTTACCCATATTTTGATGATTATAACTATGACTAGCTACTTCATTTCCCATATTTTTAATACTTAATACTAAATCTTCATGGCGTAAAGCTTTTTCTCCAACTACAAAAAAGGTAGCATGGGCTAAATTATCATTTAAATATTCTAATATTTTATTAGTTTTACCTAGATTAGGACTATCATCAAAAGTGAAAGCAACACTTTTCTTATTATTAGTATAATTATAACCATTTTCATTTTCATAAATATTATCTAATATTACTGTAAAATTTAAATAATCTTTGATTTCATTATAATTTACTGTTAAATATAAGACTTCTTCGATATTAGGTTCAATTGTATAATTATTAAAGTATATTACTAATTTGTTATCTTTCAATATATAAGAACGTTTAACATCTTCTTTTAGTAAGGCCTCTACTACAAATTTGGGATATTTTAAAGCTAAAAGTTCTGCTATCCTATTTTCATATAAATTTATCTTATCTTCTTTAATTAAATCATTAATAGCGACTTCATTATCTAAATTATATATTTTACTAATATAATTATTATCTTTATCCTTATATAAATAGCTAGTTATTCTATTTATAGTATTTTTTTCTACTAATACATACTCACTATTATTGTCTAAAAAAGAGTAAACTATTTTTTCTTCATGAGAATGAGAAAAATTGCTAAAAATGGTAATAGCAATTATGATAATAACTATAAATTGTAAATATAATATTTTTCTTTTCATATTTATAGTATGGTGGATTTCTGAAAATTCATTTACAAAAAATAAATATTTTTTTATAATAATTAAAAGAGGTAAGTTATGAGAATTGATAAAATTAATTATTATTTAGATATGGCAGAAGTTGCCTTAGAAAGAGGCACATGTTTGAGAAGAAACTTTGGAGCCATTATTGTTAAAAATGATGAAATAATTTCTACTGGATATGTAGGTTCACCCCGAGGCCGCAAAAATTGTTGCGATTTAAAATATTGTACTCGAGAAAAATTGCAAATACCTCGAGGAGAAAGGTATGAATTATGTCGTAGTGTTCATGCTGAACAAAATGCGATTATATCAGCTAGTAGAAAAGATATGATTGACTCTACTATGTATTTAGTTGGTAAAAATCCTGATGGTAGCTATGTCGCTAATGCTAGACCTTGTGCTCTATGTAAAAGAATGATAATTAATGCTGGGATTAAAGAAGTTATTATCAGAAATACTAAAACCGACTATACTAAAATAGCTGTGAATGAATTTGTGTTAAATGATGAATCTTTGGAAGGAATTAAAGGGTATTAAGTTATTTCGAATTTTTTCTAATGGTACTTAATTCTTTTAAATATTTTTTTACTATCATATTTTTATTATCTTTTATATTTAACGGTAGAACATTATTTAATATTTCTTCTTTTTCTATGAATTCAATCTTATCTTTAGCTTCTCTACTTTTTATTGGTAAATCTACTATGGTATATTCAATTATAAGTTTATCTATTAATTCATTAGTGGCTTCTTCAGCATATTGGTTGTTAGCAATTAAGCTAGAAATAGATTGTCTTAAAGTAGATAAAAAACCATTAACAACATTATTTTGAGTATGATGTTGATTCACATGCCAATTGAGACGAGCTCTAATTGATTCTTTAATGGCAATTCCAGTATATATATAATAATATTTTTGATTATTAATTGTTTTTGATGTTAAATATGGTAATAATTCATGAAAATATTGATCTTTAAGATAATGAGAATTTAAAAGGAGTTCTAGAGCATCAAGTGGTGCCCACCATTTATACCATCCCGGATAATCTTTGGGTAATTTTTTTAATTTATCAATATTTCTTAACTCTTTAGCTTCAACTATAATCATTTTCACTCCTATATAATTATCTATTTAAGTAAAAAAGTATATTAATTTTTATTGTTTAATTTATTATAAAATATATTGTATATAGAACAAATATTTGATATAATGTTAATGGATACATTTGAAATATATCATTCCCTTTCAATTATCATAAGATAAAAGAAAGGTGGTGGTTAATTATGACAAAAAGGGAACTTTCTCAATTTATTATAATTCTACTATTATTCTTTATAGTAATCACTTTACTATTTAAATAATAAAAACATCTGATTTCAACAACAGTTGATTTCAGATGATCCAAATAGGGATAACATCTGATTCGTGCAATCAAATGTATCTTTTTTTATTTTATGCAAGTTTCCTTGACAAATTCATAATAACATAAAAACGCACTTTTATCAAGTACGTTCTCTATTCTTACTCAATATTTCGAGTTTGGTATCAATATTGGTGCAGGTAAAGGGACTTGAACCCCCACGGATGAATCCACTAGATCCTAAGTCTAGCGCGTCTGCCAATTCCGCCATACCTGCATTTAAACGTTGTTCCTTTAAACAACTGTATATATTTTAACAAAATTATTAAGTAATTTCAATAATATTATTAAAAATATAAACATAAATATTATAAAATTAGAACATATTAAAAATAGGTGATTTAGATGGAAATAGTCTTTAGAGCATTAATTATGTTTATAGTGCTTTTTACTATTGTTAAATTAGTTGGTAAAAAACAAATTCAAAATTTAACTTTATATGATTATATTCTGAGTATAACCATTGGATCTATCGCTGCTGATAGTATTATTAGTTTAGACACTCCCCTTTATAATGGCCTTATTGCTTTGGTTGTATTTGCTGTTATTAGTTATCTTAGCTCTTATATATCATATTATAACCATGATATTGAAGAAGTTATAGATGGTAATCCTTTAATTTTATTTGAAAATAATAATTTTAATTATCAAAATTTGGATAATGCTAAAATAAGTATAGCTAAATTTTTAGAAACATGTCGTTTAAAAAATTGCTTTGATATTAATGAAATAGATTGTGCTATTTTAGAAGCATCGGGTGACATCTCAATTTTGTTAAAGGAAAAGAACCAACCTATAACTAATAATGATTTAAAAAGCAATATTAAAAAGAATAGCAATAAGCAAACATTTAATTACTCAGTTATTGTCGATGGCATTATTAATGAAGATGAATTAAAGATGGCTAATAAAACTGGTAAGTGGCTAAATAAATATTTAAAAGATAATAATAAAAGATTAGAAAATATTGCATTATTTACTATCGATAAAAATGATAATATTACGATATTAAGTCGTAATTAAATATTAAAGAAAATCTGGAATGGTTTTCTTTTTTATTTTTTTTATTGCAAAGTAAAATTAATTATAGTATAATTAAAAAGCAATGGACTTCTAGCTCAGTTGGTTAGAGCATCCGGCTCATAACCGGGCGGTCGTAGGTTCGAGTCCTACGAGGTCCACCAGATTGATACCAAACTCGGACTTTTAAATTATTTAAAGTTCGAGTTTTATTATTCAATAATTTATGATAATATCATTTTAGTAATTAAGAAGAAAATATGAATAATAAAATTAATGTTATGTGAATAGGAAATAAAGAATATATTTCAAGATTTAGTAGGTACGCTAATTCTGAAGTTCCAATCCAAAATTGGATGAGAAATAGAGACATAATTGCTTATTTAGGATTGTGGGCAAAATTAAATAATGAAAGTTTCAAAGGCGTTGAATTCTACACGTTTAGAAACGAAGCTGGTAAAAAAGTAGATTATATAAAAAAGATAAGCTTATTATTGCTTATCTTGTAACATATTAATTAAATCTATTTTAAACATATCTTTAGAAGCATTAGCTTTAGAGATCATAATTCCTTTATATGTTGTTAACTCTGATCTATGCCCTTCTAATAATATTTCAGATGGGGTAATCTCTTCAAGCATAACTACTTGTTCTTTTTTATGTACTGTATATAATAATTTTACTTCACCATGAATCTTAGCAAACATTTTATCACTAGGTAAACGTAATTCATAATGTTCAGTATCACCGTCAACCATCTTTTTTTCTCCCACAAAGTTACCATTTCTTAATGCAGGATAAAATTCAAAATTTAATTTTTTGAAAGCTAACATATTGTATTTCTTTAATGCTCTTTCTAATTTTTTAAATTCATTCTCATTAACGTAATCTAAAACGTATCCTTTCATATTGCCATACCCCCTAATTACGTTATAAGTATAGCATATATTATAAAAAATGTCAATATTTTGTATACAATTATCAATTAAATGTTATTTTAGAGTAAAAAATGATATAATTAAAAATATATATAATGACAAATGACTACTTTAAATTAACAATAGTTTGACCAATATTCCAGTTATCTAAATGGAAACTGTTTACAAGATGATGGCCTTTTAAAATATTATGAACTTCTTTCGTTAAAATATTTGTACTTTTGCCATGGATAATCACTATTTCTTTATTTCCCATTTTATAATTATCATTTATAAATTCATTAACTAAAGCATACACTACTGCTACTTCTTCACCATGTAAATCTAATTTTGGTAATTTATTACTGAGCATTATTGCTACTATCTTCCTTTTTTACTTCAGCATTTTCATTATTATTCACAACTTCATTAGAAGGTGCAGGTTGTTGTGGTGTAGGATTACTATTAGGATTATTAGCAGCACCAAACTTACTATCATAATAATTAGAAACTTCTGATAATGAAGGAATTGCTTGTCTCGAAGTTAATTTAGTTGTACTTAAACTAGCTGCAATTGTGGCATAAGCAATAGCTCTTTCTAAGCCAAAGTTTCTTAACATGGCATAGACAAAAGTTCCCGTATAAACATCTCCAGCCCCATTAGTATCTACGATATCAACTCTAACTGTAGGCATAATCTTTACTTGAGAATTAATAGCATAAACAGATCCTCTTTCTCCTAAAGTAATAATTATTTCCGCTTTTTGAAACTTTTGCTTAAGTTTATTATAGACATTGACTATTGTATTACTATTACTATAATCTATTTTATCACCACTCATAGCCTCTGCAGTTTCTTTATTAAAGATAATATATTGCACATATTTACATAACTCTAAGACTTCATTATTAGTGTGTGAAGCCATTAAAACACTCATAGCTTTAGGAAACTTATCAAAAGCTGCAATAGTGGCATTTAAATCATTACCATCAGCAACAATAGCATCTACTTCTACTCCAAAGGAATATTTCTTTAAAAAAGTATTATTAAATATTTCAAAAACTGTTTTATTTTTATTAGTATTATTAACTATTACTAAAGATTCATTAGTTTGTTTATCATAACTAGTTTCAATATAATCAGTCTTAACTCCAATTGTTTCATACTCTTTCTTTATTTTATTAGCGGCATCATCAGCCCCCATCATACTAGCAATATAAGTATCTATTCCCCATTTTTTTAAAAGATAAGCTATATTACCGGCATGACCACCACCACATTCTATTTTATTTTCTAATCTAACTACTTCATTTTCTCTTAAAACTTCATTCATAACACAAGTAGTTTCTAAAAGTGAACTTCCAATACATAGTACAGTCATATCAATCCCTACCTTATCTTTAATTATATAACATTCTTCTTATATTTAAAAGAGCGATTTAAATATTTTACCTAGAAACTTTGAAGTATCTAAAACAAAACTTTCAATACCACTTGTAATATTATCTCCTAAATCAGACATTGTTGAACTATAATCAATTCTTTCATTATTCAAAAAGGCCGTTATATCTATCTCTTCGCCATTTTGTACTTTTTCTTCAAATTCTTTTATTTTATCTTCAGTAACCATTACTTTATCTTTAATTTTACTTTCATAATAACCACTAGAACTAGCTATAAATAAAGCTATATAGATAACAAAAAGTCCTCCTAATAATTTAATAATTATATTATTCTTTTTCTTTTTATTCATTATCTTCTTCCTTTATAAACTCCGCTAATAATTCTGCCAAAACTTTTAAAGTATTATTAACTTCACTAATACTATTATATTGTCCTCCCACTTCTATTAGCATCGTATTAGGATCAAAATCTTGATTATATACCCCATTTACTCCTTTACCACTCTTTTTCATAATTCCTCGGACTAAATTATCATTATAACTTAGAATTTTTTCTTTTAAATTCATAGCTAAATTAAGATTAGCTTCATACTTTGGATTATCAAGTCCCACTACAAATAACACTCTAGCATAAGCTTCTCCATTAATTTCCGTAGTGGTTTCTTTATATGCCGAAGAATCACGATGTAAATCAATAAAATACTTTAAGGTTGGATTATTTTCTTTAGCACTTTCTAAAAACATTCGGGATACTTCATAACTATTACCATATTTTAAATTAAGACTATGAATTTTTTTAGTAATATCAGCTTCTTCAACAATTACTCCAATTTTTAAATCTTCTAAATATTCTTTAAAGATTTTACTAGCTATTAATACTGTCGAGGAGATGTTATAAGGTTCTAATAGACTACTTTGATACTTTTCTTCTTGATGGGTATTATAGATATAAATAGTAGGAATAATCTCTTCTTCTACTTCTAATTTATCAGGTTCTTTTTCTGTAGTGGCTACCTTTTCTTCTTCCTGCAGGTCAATACTTAAAGCATACTTTAATAAAAAATCAAGATTCTTAAATTTACTTTTATCAATACCTAAATTAGTCTTAGTAATTAAACTAATGATAGTATTATTATTAATAAGTTCTTCTTCAGATAAATAATGAATTGTTATACAGATGCTTATTAAGAATAAAATAATATAGATAAATAATTTGTTTGTTCTCTTCTTAGCTTTAAATTTTTTCACCGAGCTTCACCTATCAATATTATAGAAAAAAAGATGCAAAAATTATGTCTAATTATGGAATAAGTCTAAGTTTTTAGATAAATTCCTTTATTTACTTGCACAAATATATATTTTTTGATAAAATGAATATGAATTTTTAAGGAGGGATATTATGCCAAATATCAAAAGTTCTAAAAAAGCAGTTAAGGTTATTGCAAAAAAGACTGATGCTAACCATGAATTAAAAGAACGAGTAAAAAATTTAATTAAGGCTTGTGAAAAAGAAGTAGCTCAAGGAAATAAAGAAAATGCTACCAAAGTATTTAATGATTTACAAAAAAACATTGATACAGCATATCAAAAAGGTTTAATTAAAGAAAATAAAGTTAATCGTGAAAAATCAAGATTAAATGCAAAAATTAAGAATATGAAGTAGTTTACTACTTTATTTTTTTTTGAGGACACGATATACTTATGATGTGGGTGATCGTGTGCGAAAATATTTTATTCCCTTAATATGTTATTTATTAATATTAATAATTTTATTAAATTTAGATTCTATTACTAATTTTTTATCTGAAAGACTTTCGGGTAATAAAGTTCTTACTATCAATAGTGGAAATATTTATACTAAAGATTATGGTTTTGCCTATGTCAAAAATAGTACTAAGTATATTCCCTATTCTAAGCAAGATTTAGTAAATATTTTATATAGTGTTATTAATCAAGGTTGGGAAGAATTTACTTTTTATTGTCCTAATGAATATACCGAATGTATCAAAGATATTACAGAGTTAACTAAAGATGAATATATCCTGACTCATGTTAATAATTTTGTACATCCTTATAATAGTTTTAGTTCTTTAAAGACCTCTATTACGGAAGCTGGAGAAGTCAATGTTAATGTTATTTATCTATATACTAAAGAAGAAATGGACACTATTAATGATTATGTCGATAAATTAATTAATGATTTATATGATAAGAATGCTGATGCTTATGAAAACTTAAAAAAAATTCATGATTATATAATTAATAATACTAAATATGATGTTAAAAGAAATGATACTGGAGAAAGTGAATATAAATCTTATATAGCTTATGGACCAGTTGTAGATGGTTATGCTACTTGTAATGGTTATGCCGACTTAATGGCAATTGTGTTATCTAAATTAAATTATGAAAATTATAAGATTGCCACTACTAAAGAAGAAATAAGTTATGAATCTAATGGTCATGTTTGGAATGCTGTTAAAATTGATGATGAATGGAAACATTTAGATCTTACTTGGGATGATCCAGTATCTACCGATGGTAAAGATTATTTGTATCATAAATATTTCTTAGTATCTACTGAAGAATTAAGAGAGGCTGATAGTGGTAATGTTAAAGTTGAAGAACACAATTTTGATAAAGCTATCTATCAAGAATTTGCTAACTAAATAATTAATAATCATTAAAATCCACGCCTAAAAGACGTGGATTTAACTAAGCCTATAAGGCTCTAATATTTGCCAACCCACAAA
>CANQFH010000034.1 GCA_947598425.1 uncultured Bacilli bacterium
CTCCTGAGCAGTTTGAATTTGACTATTTTTCTCAATTACCCCCTCTTTTACCTGTCTAATCTATTGACTTATCTCCCAAGATTACTCTTCTAATTTGTCATCAACAACATTATCTTTTTGTTCATATTCTAGTAATTTTTGCCCTAAGTAATTAAAATAATTATTTTTAATTGCATTACTACTCATTTGAATTTTCAAAGCAATTTTTTGGTTTATTTCTTGTAACTCATCTTCTGTATACTCTTTATCTGTATAATACTTTATTTTACTTGTTGAAGCATTATAATAAGCATATTCATTCTTCCAAGAACCATCAGCAAAAATTACTCGAGATTCATAATCATTACTTAATATATCACTACCCATATATAATCTAGGATCATATTCTAAATTCATTAAATTAGCTAAAGTAGGAACTAAATTAATATAAAAATTATAATCTTTAAATGTTTGTGGTGTCATACTAGAATTATAAATAACAAAAGGTGTTCTTTCTATTTCATAATCTTCTAATTCATAGTCTAACATTTCTTTAATTTGATTCTTACTTAATGCATAAGGATAATGGTCCGCTAATAAAACGATAACAGTATCATCTAATTTATGGGCTGCCTCTAATTTTTTAATCATAATACCTATAGCGTTATCTAAAACTTTTAATTTAGATAAGTAACGACTTACTGTGGTAGAATATCCTTTTTCTTTAAATTCTTCCATATATAAATCTCCATAAGTTGAAGATACTGAATAAGGTTGATGGGATGTTACTGTTGTTAGGAAAGTCATAAATGGTTTATTATCATCATTTTTTAAAACAATATCCATTGCTTTTTCAAAAAATTCTTCATCACTAGGCCATTCACCATATTCAGAACTTGTCTCAATATCTAAAGTATCTGCTCCATAGAATTTACCACTTCCCATATTTGGATGAATTGTTTTTCTCTTATAATACCATTCTACAAAATCATGCATACTAGTTGTTGTATAACCTTTATTATTAAATAAATTAAATATTGCTTCAAAATAAGTATTATCTTTATAAACATTAGATGTACAAGTATTATAAATAGAAAATAATCCCGTCATAGCACTAAATTCATTATTACCAGTAGCACAACTGTTTCTAGGTGAATAATTATTTTCCCAATGCCATCCTTTACTATATAATTTGTAATAATTAGGGAAATATTCTTTATTTATAATAGCCTCATTAACTGATTCCATTAAAATCACAATAACATTTTTACCTTCAAACATTCCAGTATAATCATTATAATCAGTAACAGTTTGGGAAGCAAAGTAATTATTTAAATTTGCAAATTTACTATTACCTTCATTTAAAGCTATCTCTTCTAAATATTTGGATACTTGGCGAGAGACATTTTCATTTTCTTTATTATTTTGAATCTTAAACGTTGTATCCAATTCTTCTGGTGGGAAAATAAAACTCCGTAAATCCATGATAGCAAATGTCACTGTCCCAAATTGATTTACCGCTACGGTAGGAACATCAGGATTTTTAAATAATTGCATATTATTTTTTATTTGTAATTTATTTTGCATAAATGATAATTTAAGAGTACCATAATATAGTAATGATATTATTAATATTGTAGGTATTAATAATAAATATTTCTTATTTAATTTAATTTGATGATATTCTCTTTTTTTATCAACTACAAAATATAAAATAATAAAGTAAATTAAAGGTAAAAATATTAAGAAATATGATAATTTAAATGACATAAAAAAGTCATAAATATAATCAGTAACGGCTCCAAATTGACTAGATGTATGAAATGATATAAATACTCCTAAAAAATTAATAAAACCAAGTTGAAGCCATGAATATATTGTATATAACAATATATATATTAATAAAAAGGTGTTTCTTAACCATTTTCTTTTAGTTAAACTACTAAAAAATACTACTATTAAACTAAGTAAACTTGTACTTAAAAAAATTCTCAAAGTGGAATAATCAAAAATAGTAAAATTATTTAATAGTTTAAATAATATTTCTATTACAAATGTAATTGCCAAAACAAAAATTACATTTCTTAAATAAGTATCATTAAATATTTTATGATTATTTTTCTTCATTACTACTACTTCCCTTCAATAATTCTTTTACTGGTTTATATGTTACCCGATACTCTTTAATAATACCATATTTTTTCATAAGTTCAAGATGTCTTTTAGTTGGATAGCCTTTATGATTTTTAAATTCATACATTGGATATTTTTGATCTAACTCTTCCATCAGTCTATCTCTTGTAACTTTAGCTATAACCGAGGCCGCCGCAATGGACAAACTTAAGGCATCACCATGAATTATTGGTAATACCGGAACCTCTCTTTGTAACTTCATGGCATCAGTTAAAATATAGTCTGGTTTTACTTTTAAATTATCTATAGCTATATTCATAGCTAATCTTGATGCTTCTAAAATATTAATTTCATCTATTTTATGATTATCTACTATCCCAATCCCAACACTTATAGCATCTCTCATAATAATATCATAAAATTCTTCTCTTTTTTTAGCACTTAATTGTTTAGAATCATTTAAACCTTCCAAATTATAATTTACTGGTAATATTACGGCACCAGCAACTACTGGACCAACTAAAGGGCCTCTCCCAGCTTCATCAGTACCACATATTAATTTATAACCCTGGGTATATAATTCTTTTTCATATTTTAATAAATCTACTTTTACTTTCAATTACATTAAATCCTCTCTATCGAAAGTAATCCCTTTAATTACTTCTTTAACTATATCATTATAGACTTTTAAACTTACTCTTTCATATTGGACTTCATTATTTTTAAAAGCTCCAATTTTCTTAGCAATAACTTCATACATATCTATAACATCATAATTAATAATACCATACTTCTCTTCTAAAATGCTAGGATAATTTTTACTTAAAAAGGATAAAATGTATACTGCAACTTCATCAATATTTAAAATTTCTTTTTTAATTCCTCCTGTGGCAGCAATATTTAATGCTATAACTTCTTCATCAAATTTAGGCCACAATATTCCTGGAGTATCTAATAAAGTAATCCCTACTTTAGTTTTCAAATACACTAAATTTTTAGTCACTTCCGGCCTATTCTCAACACTAGCTACTTTTCTTCCAATTATTTGATTTATCAAAGTACTTTTACCAACATTTGGTATTCCCATGACTAAAGCTTTAATTTCTTTTTCTTTTAAACCTTTTTCTAATCTTTTATTTTGAATACTTTTAGTAATCTTATGGGTTAATTCAATTATTTTTTTATAATCATTATTATTTTTTAAATCGACAATTAAGACATTATACCCTTTATCTTCATAATATTTTTGCCATTTATTAGTAATTTTTAAATCACATAAATCCTTTTTAGTCATGATTAATATTCGTTCTTTATTTTTAATTAAATTATTAATATCTTTAATCTTACTGGAATAAGGTATTCTAGCATCTATAACTTCATAAACTATATCAATATTTTTTAATTCTTCGGTTATTTGTCTTTTGGCTTTTGCCATATGGCCCGGATAATGATTAATTATACTTTTCATTTCAAACACCTACCTTGAAAAAAATAAGACTTTTTGTCTTATCTTTAATTATTTTTTAACACTGCCAAATTCATTAAATGGATAAATAATAATTCCTACTGTACCTTCGATTTCACTTTTCTTAATTACCCCTAATGAACGACTATCTAAAGATATTTGACGATTATCTCCCATTAAAAAATATTCATCTTTACCTAAAGTAACTTCTTGAAAATCGTCAGTTCTACCATAAGCATAAACATCTTTTATTTCTTGATCATTAATATACAATGTTTGATTACGATATCTTATTTTTTCTCCAGGCAATCCAATAACTCTTTTAATTAAATTATCCCCATTAACATTTTTATTAACTACTACTATATCAAAGCGATTATAACTAGTATCATACTTTTTAAGTAACATTACTTCTTTACCATTTAATGTTGGTACCATACTTTCTCCTTGAACAAAAATAGGTGTTACTATAAATGTTCTAATAATTACCACAAAGGCAATAATACCCAAATAAGGAATTAAATCTTTTATTATTTTCACTTAGTTAACCTCCTTTAATAAAAGAAAATTAAGGTTAATACCTTAATTTCTCTCTTTAACCTTATAATCTTTATTATGCTTTTTACGTAAATCTTTAATAAAGTTAAGTTTTGATCTTCTAACCATTCCTTTTTTAAGAACTACTATCTTATCAATAGTTGGAGCATTTACTGGGAAGATTCTAGTTACACCAATACCATTTGATGTTTTATATACTGAAAATGTTTCAGATACACTACCACCTTTTTTAGCTACTACTAAACCTTCAAATGCTTGAATTCTTTCTTTTTTACCTTCTTTTACCCAAACATCAACACGAACTGTGTCTCCTACACGAAAATCAGGAATGTCTTTACGAATATGACGAGCATTAATCTTATCAACTAAATTAGCCATTATAACACATCCTTTCTAAAAAAATTACCTGTAATCATTATGATTATAAGCGGATTACATACTTTTTGAATTCATTTGACATTATAACATATATTATTTAACTATGCAATATAATTTTAAAAGTTATCTGCCTCTTTTATTTTTAGGTATTTCTAATTTATTTTCTAAAGACTCGAACATTTGCAAATATTTATTAAGAGCCTCTTTAGTTAAATATTTACCATATTCTTTTAATATCTTTTCTTTTAAAGAATCTATCTTTATTAATACTAATTCGCCATCTGTAGTTGTGGCATCTTCTGAATCATTAATATCTATAATAATATTTAATAGTTCTTGATATTTTTTATTGATTTTTTGATTAATAATTTTATTTATTAGATTTTTATCAAATATTGTTATCTTTTCTTCTTTATTTTCTTTAGATATAGTTAATCCTTCTATTTCTTGATAATCTACTATTTCTAAATTACAATTAACATTCTCTAATACTTTATTCATCTTTTACCTCTAATAAATCTGGCCTTTTTTCTTTAGTTTTTCTAATTTGTTCCTTTAAACGATATTCTTTAATTTTTTGATGATTACCTGAAAGTAGGACCTCAGGTACTTTTAAACCTCGAAAATCTTCAGGTTTAGTATAAGTAGGATAATCTAAAAGATTATTAGTAAAGGAATCATCTAAATATGAAGATTCTTTAATTACCCCATCTAGTAATCTCACAACAGAATCGGTAATTGCCATCGCCGGAATTTCTCCTCCAGTTAAAATATAATCACCAATACTTATTTCTAAATCCACAAAATTTCTAATCCGTTCATCATAACCTTCATAATGACCACATATAATAATTAAATGTTTATGATGCTTTAACTCTTTTGCCTTCATTTCATTATAAACATTTCCCTGAGGACAAGTTAAAATCACAGTACTATCAGCATCTTTTAAATCTTCAATTGCCCTTACTACTGGTTCACACATTAATACCATACCCGAACCTCCACCATAAGGAGTATCATCAACTTGACCATGTTTATATGGAGTATAACTTCTTAAATCTATAATATTAATCGTAACTATTTTCTTATCTAGAGCTCTTTTAATTATAGACTCAGTTAAAAATCCTTGAAACATTCCGGGAAATAAAGTAACTATATCTATTTTCATATTATTAAATCACTTCCTTTATTAGTAATGATTTTTCTTTCTTTAACATTAATACTCTTAATATAATAATCTATTAAGGGTATATAAAATATTTTATCTCCTTTAACTTTTAATAAGACATCTTTATTTTCATCACTATAATCAATTACAACCCCGATTAATTTATCTAAATCATATACTTCTAAACCAATTAAATCTCCTAAAAGATATTCATTATCTTTTAAATTTAATTCACTTCTTAATATATAAATATTTTCTCCTTTATATTTTAAGACTTCATTGATATTTACATAACCATCTAAAGTTAATAAATCATAACCTTTATGAACTCTTACACTTTTAATAACCTCTTGCAGTTTTTTTTCACCCACATAAATATTACTATTTTCTTTAAAAATTCTATCTTTATATTGAAAATTACTATTTACTTTTAATTCTCCTTTAATTCCAAAAGTATTTATAATTTTACCGACTAAAAGATAATTATCCATGATATACCTCATACATCAAAATACTAGCTGCAACAGAAGCATTAAGACTTTCACAATCAGAATTCATCTTAATATTAACTTTCTTTAAACATCTATCTTGTACTTCTTTTTTAACTCCATTACCTTCATTACCAATAATTAAAGCTATTTTTTGATAATCTAAATTCTTAATATCTTCGCCATTCTTAACATCCGTAGTAACAGTTAAATAACTACTATCTAAATTATCTAAAAATCTTTCTAAATTACAACGAATAATATTAATATGAAAAAGCATTCCTTCACTAGCTCTTATTACTTTAGGATTATATAAATCAACACTATCATCACTAATAATAATACTATCAAAATTAAAAGCTACAGCACTTCTAATAATCGTTCCTAAATTACCAGGATCTTGGAGATTATCTAATACTAAAATATTACCATTAACTTCTTTTTCTTCTAAAGTATGACAAACTGCTATTTCCGTAGCGCTAGTTACTTGATTAGAAAGAAACTTCATTACTTTATCATTTACTTTGATAGTAGGGACATCATATATTTTATCAAGTGTAGTTAATATTTCTTTAACACAGCCTTTTTTTAAAGCTTCTTTAACTAAATGTTCATCTTCTACTAAAAATAACTTCTCCTGATCACGATATTTCTTTTGCTTTAATTTTTCATATAATTTAATTTTTTCATTATTTATACTAGTAATCTCCATATTTCCATCTCCAGCTTTAATATACTAAAAAATTATATATTTGGCAACCTAATCTTTATTTAATAATTCTTTTTCTAATGCTTTGTAATCTACTTTAGCCATCTTCGTTTTCGGAAACTCTTTTTTAAAAATATACTCTCTTGGTAACATATAATGAGCTAAATTTTTAGAGGCATAATTCATAATATTTTTTAAAGTAGTATATGATTCTTCAACACCATCTTCTAAAATGATAAAGGCTTTAGCAACTTCTTTTTTATAAGGATGAGGAACTCCAATTACACAAGCATCTTTAATATAAGGAGAATCTTTTAAAACGTTTTCAATATATTGAGGATAAACATTATAACCTGAAGAAATAATAATTCTTTTAATTCTTTGAACATAGAAAATAACTCCATCTTGATCCATATAACCTAAATCTCCAGTATGAATATAATATTTACCATCTGCATGTTTGATTAGAGTTTTTTTAGTTTCTTCAATATTATTTAAATATCCTTTCATAACCACAAAACTATGAATACATATTTCTCCTACTTCTCCAGGACTTAACTCTTGATGAGTTTCAGGATCACAAATTCTTACAATATTACCAGGAAGAGGAACTCCTACACTACCTAATTTATCACTACCCTTAGTACCAAAAGTAACTGGACCTGTAGTTTCAGTCATACCATAACCTTGGATTAATTTACCATGACAATTATGATTTATTAAAAATTCATTGATAATCTTATTTTTTTGATAAGATAAAGTATCTCCTCCCGATATAATAACTTTAATATAGCTTAAATCAACATTATTTAAATGTTTATTTTTAAGTAGAGCCTCAAATAAAGTAGGAACCCCTAATAAATAATTAGGTTTATATTTAGTAAGAAGGCGATCAAATCTTTTAGCATCAAATTGGGGTATTAAAATACAAACAGCACCTTTACATATAGGTATAAACATTCCTACAACTAATCCAAAACAATGAAATAAAGGTAAAACTAATAATAAAGATTCCCCAACACTTACACAATCAAAGAATACTTTAGCTTGTTCATTAACACCCATAATAGAACGATTACATAAGACAATACTTTTAGGTATTCCTGTAGTTCCTCCACTATGAAGAATAACCGCTTCATCTGAAGATTTTCCTTTATGTAAAGTATCTTTTTGATAATAATCTCCTAAATGAATAAATTCTTTCCAAAAGATATAAAAATCATTCTTAGATGGTTTTTCTTCTTTTCTGCCTTTAGTAGCGTTATATAAAGTATTTAAAAATATTGGCATTGAATCAGAAGGACTACAAATAATAACTTTTTGAACATGAGTTTCTTTAATAATATTTTTAACTTTAGAATAGCATTGATTTAATAAAATTAATAAATTACTATTAGTATTATTCAAATAATCTTTTATTTCTTCTTCAGCTGATAAAGGATGAATCATATTCGCAATAGCCCCAATTTTATTAATAGCAAAAAAAGAAATAACGGCTTCAGGTGTATTTGGCATACATATTGTAACAACATCTTTTTCTTTTATTCCTAATTCTTTTAAACTTCGAGCACATCTATCAATATAATTCCAAAATGTTTTATAATTAATCTTTCTACCAAAATAATTTAAAGCATACTTATTAGCATACTTTTTAGTATGTGCCATCATATATTCATACAAAGACATATTAGGTATTTTTACTTCTAATTCATTCTTCTTATAATAATGTTCCCATAAAAATTTTTCTTTCTTATTTTTCAATTTATAATCCTTTCTAATTAATATCAATTATATAATATTATTATATGTTAAGACAACTATTTAATTATTTTATTTTCTCCTAAAACTTTTATTAATGGTAGTAAAGTTGTCATTAAAACTAAAGAAGGATAAATATAACGATAATATGTATTAGCAGGGCTTAAAATACAAAAGATAATGGAGATTAAATTAGGTAATAAGAAAATATAATATTTATTTTTATTACATAAACTAATAAAGACAATAATACTTAACCATGAGATCATTCCCATATTAATAAAAATACCTACGGGACTATATTCAGTTATAACTTCATAAGATATTAAAAAATCTCTTCCTACTTGTAATTTATTAAAATGATAATCATAACCAGCTTCAGGTAATTTAGGATTTAATTTACTATATACTTTCCATTTACTTTTCATTGGATAAAAATAACTAGAAACATTATTTATAGTAGCATTAATATAAGTCATTGGATATTTAGGTAAATATTTAAGCCAGACTTTAAAATAATTAATAAGATCTTCTTTTTGATAATCTTTATTAAATTTATTTTTAACAGGATCAGCTAAAGTTGGATCATAATCGATAGCTAAATTATCATAATCTAATAACTTCCCAATTATCACTTTATCTTCTTCAGCTATATTAGCATCATAATATTTTACTAATCTAGCAGTTTGTTGAAATGGTATCGATAAAGCTTCTCTAATACTCGTTCCTGAAATACCACATAAAGGTAATATAATATTATTAAATACGGTATAAAAGATAAAGATACTTAATGTTAAAGTTATTATCTTTAATTTAAGATGTTTTTTAAGTAAAAAAGGTAATGTTAAAATAACAATATAGATGCCATTGTTGCGGAATAAACAAACTAGAATACCAGTTAAAAATAGATATAAATAATCTTGAAAATGATAAGTATCTTTAGATATAAAATCATATATTCTAATTGAAAATAAGACTAAAAAAGCTGAATATAAAGTATCTTTAACTGCTGTAATACTATAATAACCAAAAGTTGGAACTAAACCTAAAAATAATAAAGTACCAATACCAATTATAGGACTAACATTTTTACTAACTCCATAACTAATGGCATAACTATAAATAGTTATTAATATGACAACTTGAATAAAAGTATATAAAAATAAACCAAAATTAAAATTATTTAATAATAATCCTACTTTAACTAATCCTCCTAATAACAAGGTATGGATTATAGGATTAAAATTGGTAAGAGTACTATTACTAATAGGATTAATAGCGTCTAAATATCTAGTATGAATACCTAATACTTCTTTAATTTGATTAGCGTTATCATAATTAAGTACTCCAGGATAATAACATATCAAAAAAATACCATAACAAATAGCTAAAAAAATAAAAGAATAAAAAAATGGCTTTTCTTTAAATTTATCTACAAAAGCTTTCTTAACATAAAATTTTCTTTTTAAGAATTTTAAAATATAACTAATGATATTAAGAATTAAATAATAATAACCTAATATTTTTAAAACTGATAATATTAAATTATAAAAAGGATTGTAAAAAAGTCTAGCAGTTCCTACAAATTGATAAGAATATCCTAATACTAGTATAAAACTAATTATAAAACTTAATATATGATATTTTTTAGATAAATTAGATACATCATAATATTTATTATAAATAAAATAGATAAATATGATTAAACAGATATCTAATACATATACTAAAGGATTATTTATTTCTTTTATTAAATAATAATGGATATTTAAACATAATAAGATACTATAAATTAAATATTTTAATTTTCCTTTCATTATTTATCACTCCTTTTAAATATAAATAAT
>CANQFH010000035.1 GCA_947598425.1 uncultured Bacilli bacterium
GACCAATTGCAAACATTTTTAAATTTTTCATTTTTTCTCTCCTCTCTATGTCTTTAATTATACCCCCCCCAGTATTTGAATTGTCAATATATTTTATTCTTATTATTGTAAATATTTCCTACAAATTAAAAAAACATACTCAATATCAAGTATGTTTCTTATCTTATTTAAATACTTCTTTATAATAATTATTTTCTATTATCATTTTACTCATAGTTATTTTATTATTGACAATTTGATTAATTTTTTGAACATATTCATCATCAACTTCACTACCATCATTCGGTACAAACTTTCTTTGAGCTGAGAAATATGTACCTTTATCTGTTACCCAAGAACGATTAGAAAACATTGCTAATCCTCCTTCAGTACTTAAAATATCTTTACCTATGAATAATCTTGAATCATAATTTATCCCAAATATATTATAGATTGTTGGCATAACATCTATTTGACTTCCTACTTTAGTAACCTCTATTGGTTCCATTTCACTATTCCATAGGATAAAATTACTCTTATTAATAGTAACTACTCCATCTTTTTCATAACTACTAATCTCATTTACTTCATCTACTGATAATTCATATGGATAATGATCTCCTACTAAAGCAATAACAGTATCTTCTAACTTACCAGCTTCATCTAATTTTTTAATTAATAACTCTAAAGCTTGATCTAATTCCATTTGAGCTGCCAAATAAGATGCTGGAGCTTCAGAATAACCTAAATTAAAGGCTTCATATTCACTTTTATGTTTTCTACTACTAGCATTACCCCAATTATATGAAGCATGTCCTGATACTGTGGCATAGAATACCATAAAATTATCTTCATTTATATAATCATTAACTGTATTTTCAATCATAGCAACATCACTTTGTGGCCATTCATTACAATTAATCAAATTCTCTAACCCATTACGACAAGCTTTAAAATTATCGAAACCTAAACTCTTTAAATACTTATTCCGATCTTGGAAAGTATATGTATTATCATGATAAGCATAAGTACTATAATTTATTTCTTTAAATTTATTAGCAATCCCTTGAGGAAAAGTATTATTACCACTTCTAAATTTAGATAAAACATCTAAACTTGCTGCATATAATCCTGTCATTTCTTGGAATTCTCCCCCAATCGTACTATATATAGTTGGAGTATAATAATTCTTAAAGACAAATCCACTATTAACAAGCTTATAAAGTGTTGGTGTTAAATCTTTTCGAACGGCTATTTCATTAAAACTTTCAGCCATAAATAATATTAGATTTTTACCCTTAAATTTACCAGTATATTCATTTTGTTTAGTACCAGTTTCATTTAACATATATTCATGAATTTGCTTGATTTTACTATTAGTACTATTTGCCATTAAATTATTAAAATCGATATCTAAATTATTATAACTATATTCTTTGGGACCTTCTTCTTCATTATTTAATCCTCCAGTAATAACAATCTTTTCATTAAAACCAAAAATCATTCTCTTAGTATCTATTAATAAAGTATTTAATACTCCGAGATTCTCTACCGTTAAAGAAACATCATTTACTTCATAATATAGGGTATATGGCGAATAAGATTTATCTTTCTCAATATTTAATCCTACTAAATATACTCCATATAATCCTAAAGTCATACAACTTAAAATTAAATTTTTCTTCCAATTATTTTGTTTATAATTTAAATGTTTACTAAATATTAAACTTATTATTAATGGTACAAAGAGCATAATTATTCCTGGTAATCTTTTTAAGGTTTCCATTACCCCTTTAGAGGCAAAATCACCAACTTGATCAGCTACTTTAAAAGCACCCCAAGAAACAAAAAAGCCAAAATAACCTTTAACTACATATTGAGCACTAAACCATACTGCTGTTAAAATCATGATAATAATAAAGATAGCTTTATTTATTTTTTGATTCTTAAACATATTAGTAATAATACTTAATAAAACACTTAAAGGTATTAAAAATAATATCATATTAATAATTGATAATCTAAAAATATTATCAAATACTAATATTTTATAAAAGAATTCCATATAAATAAAACTAACTAAATATACTAACAATAAATTAATTTTTTTCATAATTCACCACTAATTAAATTATAGCATACTCTTTTTATTTTGTTACATATTTTATTTTGATAATTTACAAAAAGACTGAAATATTCAGTCTTAAGTATTACTTTTCAATATCTTTTAGTAAATTAATACTAGATTGATATCAAAAACAAAATATGTACTAAGTAATACTTGTGTACATATTTTTATTATTTACTTATTATTATTTTTTATAGTACCAGTTTTTAACAAATTATCTTTTTCACTATTTAAAGCAATTCCAATAGTAAAGATATAACATAAATAATATATCCAAATCATTAAGACAACAATACTTGCTAATGATCCATATAAATGACTATATTCAGCATAATTAGTTACATAATATGAATATATTTCGGTTCCTAAAATCCATCCTATAGTAGTAAATAATGCCCCATAATTAATTACTCTACCTTTAGGTTTATGATCTGGAGATACAGCATAAATAATTCTGATAATAATAAACATAATTAACCAAGATATTGGACCTTTCATTAAATTAAAGACTTTAACTATTTTATCAGTTACGATAACATTAAAATTAACATCTTTGATTAATGTTGTAATAGTATTACCAAATACCGGAACAATTAACATAAATACTAATAAGAATAGGATTAGAAAAGATAAGCCAAAGGCTTTAATTCTTCTTTTAATCCAAGATTTATTCTCTATTCCATAAATGGTATTACTAGCAGTAATAATGGAATCAGCACCATTACTAGCTATATAAAATCCTATAAATAATGTGATAAATAATCTAATACCAATATCACTATTTAAATTTACTCCTAAAATAATATCAGCTATATCTTTAGAAAAAGAACTTGCTAGAAAATCATAAAGAAAATCTACAGATAAATTAAGAATACTCGCACCATAACTTATTAAACTAAATAAAGGAATAATAGCAAGGACAAAAAAGAAAGATAGATTACCTGGAAGAATAATCATATCTGGTCTTCTTAATACTTTAATAAAATTAGCTATAAAATCTTTTAAATTGTTTTTAATATTATCTATCTTCTTTTTCATCATTATTAGCCTTTTTATTTTTCATATCAACTGTAGCTTCCGTTAAAGCATCCTCTATTGTTTTCAAATTATTCTCTATTATACTATAACCAAATTCTGCTCCATAATTATATGGTAATTTTTTCAATTCTTTATTTAATTTATGAATATAATTAATTATTTGTTTTTGATTATAACCTACAGTATAAATAACAAATTCATTACCATCACTTCGCATTAAATCACTATTATCAAGTTGGGTTTTAATTAAAGCATTCGCTGCAGCTTGAATTTGCTTATCACCCTCTCTTACTCCATATTTATCATTTATCTCTTGTAATTTATTTAAATCGACAACAATAATCGCTTGAGGATATACGGTATTATTACTCCATGTCTTCATAAAATCACTTAAATAAGTACGATTCTTAAGACAAGTAAGTTCATCAATAAACCTAATTTTATCATTTTTCTTAACTCTTCTAGCAATTCTAATTTTTTTTGAATTCTTATAAACCACTAATCCTATTATTAAGATTGCTACAATACTAATAATAAAATATTTAGCTATATTATTTAAAATATTTCCACTAGATACTGTTTTATTATGACTATTTAAACCATTTAAGATAATATTAGAACTATCTAAATAATTAATATATTTATCTAATAATAATTGTAAAGTATCTTCACCCATTTTAATTCTAAAAACATAATTATTCTCTATATAATTAGTATATTTATTAATATAATTATTTAATTTACTATCACGATAATAATTATATATATAACTATCCATAACTATAATAACATCTTCTCTATTTAATTTAAATAATTCTTTACTATTAGAATAAGTCTTAATATTAATATTTCCAATGCTCTTTAAATAATTATATAAATTACTTTTATCTTCTACATATACTTCTTCATTTTGTAAACTATAAATAGAATTTATTATTTGATCATTATCTTTTCTCGTAAGTATTGAAATACTACTATTAATACCATTACTAGTTTTATTAAAATTAGTATCAATATCTTTATTAAAATCAAAATAAATATCCACATTTCCTTTATTAATGGCTCTTAACAATTTATTTTCATTTGAATATTTAGTAATATCAAAAAATACTCCTGAAAATTCACTAAATTCTTTTAAATATTCGGAAATAATTCCCCCATAATTACCACTCATAATAACTTCGTAAGGACTATTATTAATAAAACCATAATTATAATTAACACTAAGTAATTTAAAAATCTCATTTTCTTTAATATTTAAAGCTTCTGTAAATAAACTAAACTCTTCTTTTTTTAAATTACTATCAATATTATCAGTCCATTTATTAAAATATTTACTTATTATTCTATTAAATATTTCATTATTACTATTTAAAGTATAATAAACATTAATATCACTTAAATGATAATCTATTATTAAATTATTTTTTAATATAATATCAATATATTTAATTCTAGGTATAATAATATAATCATTATTATTTAAATAATCTAAAAGTTCTTCTATCGTATTATAACCATTATAGTTAATATTTATCTCTTTTAAATAACTTTTAATATATTCTAAATCATTATTTAAAACTCCTACTTTTATATTATCTAATTCTTTAATATTATTAAATATTTTTCTATTTTTACTAACTAAAACATAATGATCTTTATAAAATATATTTTGATTACTAGGATTCTTAGTATAACTAAAATTAATCGTGCCATTAGTATCTTCAGTAGTAATAATATTTAATTTTAAACCATATTCTTCTTCAAAATCATTTAAAAATTCATAAAATACGCCATGACCATCTTTACTAAAAAGATTTTCTTCTTTAGCTACATAAACATTTTGAACATTATTAATATTACTACTAATCCATTCTCTTTCTTCATTAGTTAATTTATTGGGATCACTGATAATATTATAAACTATAAAAGCAGTAATAATTATTACGATACTTATTATTAAGGGGATAAACCATTTTTTCTTTTTCATAATTATTCACCTTCAGGTACGTTATAATTACCCCAGACGACAGTACCACTTCCAGAAGCATTACGAGCTCCTTTTAGAACGAAAGAAGATTCTCCTTCAGTTTTAATAGTTATTTCAATATCATATACTTTTAACTCTTCTTCAGTAAATAAAGGAACTATTTCTTCTGCTACTTTTTTAGCATCATTAATATTTGTACCATCATTAAATAAAATTGTATTATGAATAACTAAGCCTTTAATATAATTATTAACATTCTTAACACTTTCATTTTCTTTAACTTTATCTTTTATTTCAGTTAAGATAGTATCGTGTAATGGAGTTGTTTTAGTTACATCTAGACGATTACCATAAACATCGGAACTAGAACCATAAAATGAAGTTAACGCAACTAAAATTATAATAAATAAACATACTAAAAGTATTATTCCTAATACTAATAATACTTTATTTTCCATCCATATTTTTTTTAATTTATTCATATCTATAACACCTCTTGGTACTCTTTATTATACTATATATTAAATTTTATTACAATTGTAAGTAATATTGTATATAATTGTAAAGTTGACATTTTAATACATAATAAAAGAAGATAATATTTCTATTACCTTCTGATAAATGTTAATTTTTATTGATTTTGAGATACAGTTACTTCTTGTAAATCTTTTATCATATCTTTATATTTTGATTTAGAAAGATTAGGACGAACTGGGGCATTTTCTCTAAGCGGGTTAAGATAATAAGAATCATAAACTCCATCACCATTTAAATCCATTTGAGTGTATTCTCTACCTTCAAAATTATATGTCGTATGAGATACATTTCCATTTCCCAATACACCCATGTTATTTGTATAAATTGCACTTGCAAAAGCTTCTTTTGCATCATCAGATATATTTAAATTATCTGGATAATTAACAGAATCATACACTTCTTGAGTATATTGATAACCCTTACTTGTTTTTACAATTAAGTTATCTGGATTATAATTTTGTCCAGCAGTTTTACCATTAACTACCATAGTTGATCCATCTTCACCAGGAACTTGACTACTATTATTTGAACTTTGTGTTCCTGAAGAAGCAGTTCCACCACTATTTTGATTTTCAACATGAGTATAGCCATTATTTCCATACAATGCTTCATATTGTTGTTGTTCATACTCACCGCCTATTTGACCATTATTTTGGTTTCCTGAAGTTGTTTGAGTAGAATTATTATTTGCATTGGCATTTTCGTATTGTTGTTGTGCTTGTTCATACTCGCCACCACCTTGACCATAATTTTGAGTTTCTGAAGTTGCTTGTGATGTTGTGTTTGCTCCAGAACTTGGACTTGCAGCAGTAGCTGAATTTGTAGTAGTTGTATTTTGAGGAGGAACTTCATTCGCATCATATGTGATATCAGAACCTTCTCCTGCATAGTTTAATATTCTACCATCATCATAAGATACTGTATCAGGTTTTCCATCCATATCAACATCATACACTTGAGCTGCTTTTGATACGCCATCTTTTGTATAATTAATAACACCTATATGATCTCCTGAATTTAAATCAGCTGCTGTATAACTAGATGCTCCTCCTATAGTTGTTTGTTGGCCACTTGTTGTTTGTTGACCACTTAATGATCTTAAAACTTTATTAGCATTCTCTGGAGTAGTAAATCCAATTGGAACACCATCTCTACTTACCATTACTGATCCATCTTTACGATATTCAAATGTATATTCACTTGAAGCATCAAAAGCTTCTTTATAAATTCTATCTTCACTTATAAAATTACCATTTAAGGCATCTTGAACTGTTCCTGCTATCATAGCATTACTCCAACCATTCGCCGACATATCACCTTTTTGTAGAGTGGCTTTAGCTACTTTACTACCATTTTCTAATTCTGTTATTTCAAAAGCAGTTGAGGCTTCTGCTGCATCGTAATTTTCTTTTACTTGTTCGATTGCATTAAGGTAATCTTGAATTGTCTCTCGATATAAAACAGCAAAACTATTTACTACATCAACAATACTATAAATTTGCTCTGCTATTGTTTCATTACTATAATAATTATTAATTTCTGTTAAAGAGTTCCCATAATTGTCCGTTACAGATTCCATAGTGCCTTGAGCTCGTGTAAGTACTTCTGTTAGTTCATCAGCCACTTCTTGATCATAAAATATATTCGTATTATTCATAAATTTAATTCTCCTTTAAAAATTTATATTATTATCAGTTGCTTCAGCATCTTGTATATTGCGTTGAATAACATTTATTAATTCCTCTATTTTTTCTCTTACATTCTTTTCAGCATTTGATAAATCACCTAAACTATCAGATATCCATTTTCCCTCATCACCCAAATAGCTAATTAACTTGTCTCTCATATTATTAATTTCTTGGTAAACACCAGTAAGTGGTTCTGAAATATTTTTTAAATTAGCAATTTGAACTTCAGCATCATTTTTATTTACTATTAAATTTACGTCTCCCATTTCTACCTCATCTTTCTATTTTTATCTATTTTTAATTTAACACAATTAATTGTTATTGTCAATTGAGCTCTTATCTACACTTTTTATAACTACTTCACTAAATTGTTTAGCTTCATATTGTGGATTGTCTTTCTTTACAGTTCTATCAATTTTAGCGGATTCATCAACAGTAATGTGTAAATTTCTATTATAATCTACTACTTTATTAGTAGTATTATCTACAAATGTATCAGGATTACCATCTAAATTAGTATCATATACTTCAATATTAGTGCCACTTACTGTTCCATAGTGATTCCATTTACTTCTACCATCAACAATATTATCAACCTTCATACCAACATAAGGCAATTCATTATAATCTATTTCAATTTTAGAATCAGGGCTAACTTCCACTACTTTATTTGTTTTATTATCTATATAAGTATCAGGATATCCATCTAAATCAGTATCATATACATCAATACTTTTATCATTTATTGTACCATAATGACTTCCTAAATCAGCATTAAGATGAGTATCTACAGTTGTTCCCACTGGATATTTACCATTTTTTCCTAAGTTCTCAATTTCTTGTAAATTCTTTTGTTCACTTTCTGCATAACTTAATTTCATGTTTTCAATAGTATCTTTATAATTATTTAAAACACCATTAAATTCATTTTTAAATGCTGCTATAGAACTTTTTGCAGAATCAAAAGCTACTTCTAATTGATCATTACTATAAGAACCTTTTAAATCTTCAATATTTTTTAATATTTGTTCTATAGAACTTTCCATATAACTTCTAGAAGAATCTAAAGAATCTTGTATTTCTACTAAGACTTCTTCAGAATACATAACTTGATTACCCATTTATTTCACCTCACATAACTCTAAATTGCTTAGCTAGTTCTTCTTCTCTTTCTCTAGCATCCGCAATTGCTTTTAAAACTTCAGATTCAAATTTTTTAATTTCTTTTTGAACATCACTGAAGGATTTAGATAACCCTTCTACACTTGCTTGTAACTTGTTTCCTTCATCACCTAAAATAGTCCATTTAGAACTTTGTGATAATAAATTATTTGTTACATTTTCTAAATTATCAATATTATTAGTTAGACTACTTGTTATATATTGTGAACGTCTAACATCTACATTTAAACTCATATATTTCCTCCGCTATCTTTCTATTTTTATCTATTCTTAATCTATCACAATTAATTAATGATGTCAAATGTTCTACACATTATTTACACTTAATAATGATGCAAAATAAAAAAGTCCATAATATTTTCTAATATGAACTTTTACTTATAATTTCTAGCAACCTTTCGGCAACTTTTCAGCAACCTTTCGGCAACCAACAAATTTACTTATTAGATTTTACTTACATAGATCAATTTAAATTTAAAATTATTATTAAAAATTATATTCTTCTAAAATTTCTCCTTCTTCATCATAGATAGTAGCATCAGCATTGGCTATATATAATACTTGAAAATCTGGATTATCAAGAGTATATCCAGCATCAATTGCCCAATCAAATTCATTTATAACTGCTTGTTTAACTTTAATATTATCACTATCATCTATTAGTTCACAATTAATTCTTATCCAATTTGTATCATCATAAGCAACAATACAAACATGATTATTTTTTTGTATTTGTTTTGATACATTTTTATGTTTACTTGTAATAACATAAATTTTATCATCAAACATAATTGGATCTCCAAAGGGTCTACAACTTGGTTTATCTCCATTTATAGTAGACACAAAATTTACTTTTGTATTTTCTTTTAAAAATTTAAATGTTTCATTCATCTTTCATCTCTCCTTTATTAAAAATATTTCAGTTAGAATTAATGCATTCATTTTCGTAGAGGTCTCGTTCATCGATATTTTTTACTTAATAATTCACAGTAATTGATCAACTCAATTTAACATGATATTTTAGCTATTCTAAATAGCCCTTATTTTGCAAACTTTCTTGTCATATTTCACCATTATTTACATAGTCATAGTATTTTTTTAAACTCTTTTATTTCTAAATCATCAATTTTACCTTCTTTAGCATATTTAATTAATAAATTTGCTTCATAAGTTGCAAGACTTCTTCCAGAATTCCATGAATTATCAGATAAAAACCAATTATCTTTGTCTGAAAAGCCATCTTTAGAAGAAATAAGAGTAACCAAAATATCCGGATAATTCTTTTTCAAAATTGCATAACATCTTTTTAAATGAAACTCACTTGTAATAATTGAAATATGATTAATATTACTAGGCAATAATTTCATAGCGTTTTCTATATTTTCAAATGTATTATTTGAACTATCATCTATTAATATATCTTCTTCTTTGACTCCCTGTGATAGCGCTAATTCTTTCATTTTTATTGCTTCTGGTATTAGAGAATTATCTTGATTACTAACTCCATTTGTTCCTCCCATAAATATTATTTTTTTAATTCTACCTTCTTTATAAGCATCTACTGTGGTTTTTACTCTTTCATTTATTAGCATACTATTCCCAAACGTAAAACCATATTCTGATGATAATCCATCATCGCCTATTTCTGAATAAACAATATTATTAATTTGTTCATCTGTTAAGTTTTCGTCATTAATTTGAGATAATTTCATTTCATTCATAAATAATACTCCTATAATTTTAGATTAATGTAATAAAAATACTTTAGATTTGAATATTTTTTTGATTAAAATTTTTTATAAATAAAAAGTCCATAATATTTTCTAATATGAACTTTTACAAACCCATTATGGGGCGGAGTAAGGGAATCGAACCCTTGCATACCGGAGCCACAATCCGGCGTGTTAACCACTTCACCAACTC
>CANQFH010000036.1 GCA_947598425.1 uncultured Bacilli bacterium
GTGACTGATACAGGAAGTGGCTTATCAAGTGTAACATGCAAGAATAGTGGAAACACAGCATGTAGTTGTAGTGCTAGTGGTTCAACATATACATGTACCTCTACAGGATTAACGGCAGGAACTTCCTATACAATTACTGTAACAGCAAAAGACAAAGCTGGAAGGACTAAGAGTGCTACAAGTGCAAGTATTAATACAAATGTTAGTACACCGCCTTCTATTAAAAGTCATTGCATTCGTAGTGTTTATGGTTGCTCTGATGGTGATGATACAGGTGATAGATATTATATAGATGTTATAGTCGAAGGAGGGTTAGCGCCTTACACTTGTACCTGGACAGGGGATTATGGCAACAAAAACTATACTTGTTCGTGTTCAGGAACTAAGTGTACCTATACTTCTGCATGTTATTCTTCAGGAAGACCAACAGGTGGATATATTCAAATAACCGATAAAAATGGTAAAGAATCAACCAGTATATATATATATTCTTCTACACCTTATTGTTCATAATTATCATTATATTTTAAAGAAGTAATTACAATCAAAATAATATAATAGAAATAAGAAAAGAATATTAGAAATTGTTAGATTCAATATTCTTTTTTTATATTAGAATATTTATGAAAAATCTTGACTCCGGGGGGGGGTATTATATAATAGAAATATAATATGAAGGAGTCTAGGATATGAAGAAGAAATATGGGTTGTTAGTATTAATAATAGTCATAAGTATAACATTAATAGTTTGCTTTAATAATAAATCAAATAATAAATTAGATGAAGTAAAATTAACTGAAAAAGATAGTGAAATGTTTGCAATTATGATTGAACAAGATGATTTAAGTTATCAAAAAAGTGATAGTAATGAATGGCCAGATAGTACTTATATATTTAACATTGATAAGTCAGGATGCATAGATAAAAATGGTAATAAAATTAAAGAAGAAATATTAACATTTGATGAAGATACTAGAAAAGCTACAGTAGAAACCTCAAAAACTAGTTATTGTTATTTATATTTTGATAAAAAGCCAATAACAATCCAAGAGTTATTAAATAGTAACCCTGAAAATTTAAATAAAACTATTCAAGGCGGTATGTATCGATATCAAGGAACATCAAATGTAGTAGATAATAATTATATATGTTTTGGAACAAGTAATAAAAATGAATGTACATCTAATCTGGATATTTATATGTATCGGATAATTGGTATAGTTGGAGATGAAACAGATTCAACTGTTTCTAATAATATGGTGAAAGTTATTAAAATGACAGAATTAAAAGAAGATGCAGTTAATACTTTTCAATGGCATACCGGTTATTCTGGTGATGAATATGCTGATATTTTATGGAGCAATAGTTCTTTAAAGCAAAGATTAAATGGTGAAAGTAATGGCAATAATCAAGGTAGCATTGGAAATACTAATATCTTTTTAAATACTGATAATTCGTTATATTTATATATGAAAGATACCAAATGGACAGATAAAATAGTTAATAAAAATTGGTATGAAGGTGATATTGGCTTGTCTCATGTTCCTAATACAGCTAGTTTATTATTTGAAACTGAACATGGAATAACTGAAGCTAAGTTTTATCGTGGCTCAAATGTTTTGCAAACTACCAAATGGACATTAAGTAATGATAAATTCAAAATCGGTTTAATGCCACTTAGTGACTATTATTGGTCTTATTCTTCGGCTGGAGTAGATTGTCATAGTGATAATTACGCTGTTTGTAAAGATTCATGGATCCATTTTATTAACAATGATGTTGAGATTTCAGAATGGACTATGACTCGTCTTGGCCGGTACAATTATAATGATGATAGGTATACTACTTGGTATATAGATTCAACTGGTTTAACTTATAGTTCCGAATTAAGTGGTCTTCATACTGTTCGTCCCGTCTTTTATCTTTCTTCTGATATTCTTCTTTCTAGAAGTACTGGTACTTTATCAGATCCCTTAATTATTAAAAACTAAAACTTTATATTCTATTTTCTTATTAGCTATAATATTTATTTACTAGGTGATTTAATGTCAAAATTAATTAAACATCGTGGTCTTCATAATGAATTTATCAAAGAAAATACTTATGAAGCAATTTTATCAGCCCTTCAAAATGATCAATATTTAGGAGTAGAATTTGATGTTAGAGAAACTTTAGATAATATTTTTATTTTATATCATAATCCTTTATATAATAATAAATTAATTAGTAAAACTTTATATAAAGAATTACCTCGATATATTCCAAAATTAGATAGTATATTAAAAATAAATAGTGATAAAATATTTTTAATTGAAGTTAAAAATATCAATAATTATCAAAAACTATATAATTTGTTAAATAAATATAGTAATAAAAAATTATATGTTATGTCTTTTTCTAATAATATTATTAATAAACTAAATATTGCTAATCGTAAATATAAAATAGGAATATTAAATTATGTATTAAATACTGATGATTTAATTAATAAGCTAGACTTTGTGGCAATCTTAAATAGTTTACTTAATGATAATATAATGAATAGTTTAAAAACTAAAGAAGTCTTTTCTTATGGAATCAAAGAAAAAATGAAATATGCTAATGTTTACTATATTACAGATAATTAATAAATTATAAAGTATTTGTGTAATTTAATTAATAATTATACTTTTTTTAAGCTATTTATAGTATAATTTAAATTAGGTGATATCCATGAAAATGATTATATCTGCAGGTGGTTCTGGTGGTCATATTTATCCAGCATTAGCCATTATTAAAAAGTTTCAAGAAAAAATAGCTAATTTAGATGTTTTATATATCGGTACTCATGATCGAATGGAAAATGAGATAGTTCCTAAAAATAATATTCCTTTTAAACAAATAAAAATATATGGATTTGATAAAAGCATGTTATTTAGAGATATTATAAATATTCATTATATAATGAAGTCTTATCGAGATTGTCTTAAAATTATGAAAGAATATAAACCGGATGTGGTAATTGGAGTTGGGGGTTATGTAACTTTACCAGTTATTTTAGCGGCCCATAAATTAGGGATTAAAACGGTAATTCATGAGCAAAATATGTTACCTGGTAAAACCAATCAATATTTAAGTAAAAAAGTAGATTTAGTGTTAACTACTTTTAAAGATAGCAATAAGTATTTTACTAAAAGTAAGAAATGTGTTTATACCGGACACCCTTGTGGTGATAATGTTTTTAATTTAAAAAGTTTAACTAAAGAACAATTAGGTTTAAGTAAAAATAAAAAATTAATATTAATAACTTCAGGATCTCAGGGTAGCAGTGGTCTTAATAATAAATTAATTAAATTTTTAGAATTATCTAAAAATAGTAATTATGAAGTTTTAATTGTTACTGGTAAAAATAATTATGAAGAATTTGTTCAAAATAAATTTGCTTCCAATATTCATATTATTCCTTATTTAGATAATATGGCTGGATTTTTTAAATATTGTGATTTAGTTATAGCGAGAAGTGGTGCTGGGACTATAACTGAAATTTTAAAAAGTAAGACACCATCCATCTTAGTACCTAGTCCTAATGTTGCTAATAACCATCAATATTATAATGCCAAAGATTTAGAAGATAAAAATTTAGCAATCATGATTGAGGAAGATAAATTAGATGGTAATGATTTATATCAGGTAGTTAATGATTTATTTAAACCTAGTCAAAGATATTTAAAATTAAAAGAAGCTTTGAATAATCAAAAAGAATTTAATAGTAGTGAACTGATATATAAAGAAGTAATGGAGGTCGTCAATGCTAAATAATTATGGAGAAGTAATTAATGATGCTAGTTTAAAAGAATATAATACTTATAGAATAGATACTAAATGTAAATATTTAATTAAAGTAACTAATGTATCTAATTTAGTAGAGTTAATTAATTATTTAAATGATAATAATATTAAATATTTAGTATTAGGTAAAGGATCAAATGTAATATTACCCGATACTCCTTTTAATGGAGCAGTTATTAGTTTAGAAAAATTAAATAAAATAACAATAGAGGGTAATAAAGTTATATGTGAAGCCGGAGTAAATTTAGTTGAGTTAGTAAATAAAGTTATTAATCATAATTTAAGTGGCTTAGAATATTTAGGAGGTATTCCGGGTACTTTAGGTGGAGCTTTGTATGGTAATGCTGGGGTTAAAGAACACTGTATTTATGATCATATTCTAAGTGTAGATGTTATAAGATGTGGTAAGCTAATTACCTTAGATAAGAAAGATATTATATATAGTTATCGCAATAGTATGTTTAAAGATCAAAAAGATCTTATTATCTCTGGAACTTTTTTATTAAAAAAAGAATTAGATAATCAAGAATTATTACAAATAATCAAAGAAGAAAGATTAAAAAGACAAAATACCCAACCATTAGAATATCCCAATGCTGGTAGTGTCTTTAAAAATCCTGTAAATAATTATGCCGGAAAATTAATTGAAGAATGTCAATTAAAAGGTTATAATATAAATGATGCTTATGTATCTTTAAAGCATGCTAATTTTATTATTAATAAAGGTCATGCTACTAGTAAAGATATCAAAGAATTAATAAGTTATATTCAAGATAAAGTATACAAAGAAAAAAATATATTATTGGAGTTAGAACAAATCATAATAGATTGGGATTAAAATGAATAAAAAGAATAAGAAAAGAAAAATTAGATTAAGAGGTTTATTAGTAATATTACTAGGAATATATTTAATAATAACTTGTGCTTATTATTTATTTAAAATGCCTATTAAAAATATTGAGATCAATGGTAATCAATATTATAAAGATAATTATATTATAAATTATTTAAATTTAGATAATACTTCGATTTTTAAAGTAAGTAAGAGTAAAATTAAGAAAGAATTACTAAAATTAGATTTAATAAGTGATGTTAAAATAAGGAAAAATTATTTAGGTTCTTTAACTCTTGATATTAAAGAAGAAAGAATATTATTTTATAATTTAAGTAATAAAAAAGTCATTTTATCATCAGGTAAAATGATTGATGATAATAATTATTTAGGTATTCCAACTTTAATTAATTATGTACCTGAAGATATTTATCAAGAATTTGTGCAAAAATTAAGTAAGATAGATAGTAAAATATTAAAGTTAGTTAGTGAAATTGAATATAGTGTTTCCATGGTTGATAATAAAGTTATTGATGATAAAAGATTCTTATTTAGAATGAATGATGGTAATACAGTATATATCAATACTATAAATATTGAAAAAATTAATAATTATGTTGAAATATATGAAGCTATAGTTAATAAAAATGGTAATGTTAAAGGTTGTTTATATTTAGATAGCAATAGTGATAATAATCATTTTAATAATTGTGAAGAAAAAGGTGATGGTGGTGAAAATTAATTATGATTTAAAATTACAAGAATTAATAAATAATTTAGATTATAAGCCAACTTTATTATTACATAGTTGTTGTGGCCCTTGTTCTAGTTATGTTATTAGTTATTTAAAAGATTATTTTAAAATAATTGTTATTTATTATAATCCTAATATAGAACCAATAGAGGAATATAATAAAAGAAAAAGTGAACAATTAAGATTATTAAAAGAGTTAAATATTGATTATATTGATAGTCCTTATGAAAATGATTTATATCATGAAGAAGTTAAAGGACATGAAGAAGATGTTGAAGGTGGCAATCGTTGTCATTTATGTTATGAATTAAGAATAAAGAAGACTTATCTTTATGCTAAAGAAAATGATTTTGAATACTTTGGAACTACTCTGACAGTTAGTCCTTATAAGAATGCAAATATAATAAATGAGATAGGTAGTAAGATTGCTGATAGTAATTGTAAATGGTTATATAGTGATTTTAAAAAAAGAGATGGCTATAAGAAAAGCATTGAATTATCTTATAAATATAATTTATATCGTCAAAATTATTGTGGTTGTACATATAGTAGGAGAGTAAATAATGACAGAGAAGAAAGTAATATTTATTAATGATTTTTTAGATAATATTATTACTATTTATTTTGATACTTTTTTTATCTTTTATTTCTTTAAAATTGCTAATTATGAAGTTTTACCACTTGCTAAATATTATTTAAGTTTATATTTATTTACAGGTATTGGTTTTATATTAATTAGAAGAAGTATGAAAAAAGGTATTAAAGTCCCATATTTTCATATTGGAATTGCCATGCAAGCATTATATATTGCTTTAATTATGCTTTTAAAAGAAAATATTATTAATCATATCTATTTAGTTGGAATTATTAAAGGGATAGCGGAAGGTTTTTATTATTTTCCTAAAAATATTTTAGATTCAGAAAAAATAAGTAATTTGGAAAGGCAAAAATTTAGTGGTACTCTTAATATAGTAAATAAAATAAGTGCAATCATTGTTCCAATAATATTAGGTATCTTACTTACTTATTATAGCTATACTACTATTGGTAAAATCTTCTTTTTCCTATTTATTATTATGTTTATTTTATCATTTAAATTACATGATTATATCTATCATTTAGATCAAAAATTTGAATTAACTAAGTTTTTAAAGATAATTAAATCTCATAAATATGTAAAATGTGCTTTATTAATTACCTTTTTATCTGGTTTAACTTATTCTTCTGGAGTTATGGGAACCATCATTAATTTAATGAAAATTAATACTTTTCATAATAATTTAAATTTAGGTTATGTCGATAGTATTTGCGCATTTATCTATTTATTAGTGAGTTTAATTTTTACTATTAAAATTAAAAAAGAAAAGTTTAGTATAACTTCTCTTATAAGTGGTATCTTATCATTTATGGTTTTATTTATCATTGGTATTAATGGTTCTTTAACTAGTTTAATTATTTATTTAATTGTATCTAATTCCTTAATGGCTTTAGTACAATTTATCAGTGATAATACAGTTATTAATTTAAGTAATTCTGATATCATTAAAAATGATTTTAAAGCCGAATTTTATTTAGTAAGAGATATTATATTTAGTATATCTAGATGTCTGGGTTATATAATTCTTCTAATGGTATGTTTAATATTTGGGATGAATTATATTAATTATATCTTAATAATATGTGGTATTGCTATTTTATTAGAAGTATTAGTAGCTTATAAAATGAATAAATAATTATTTAATAGTTCTAATTTTTTGATCTAAATAAATGTTATCTTCTTGTTCAATATCTTTTTCTAATTCTGTCATTTTCATAATAAGTTCCGGTATTTCATTAGTTTTAATATTTTTTATTTCACTATTCATGTTGATAAGTCTGATAATATCCTCAATTGAAATAAAAAATCCTAAAGAGATACTAGAGGCAATGTATTCGATAACTAATGATAAATATTTGTGGGAGCTTAATAAATAGATAGCATCGATATTTAGAAATGAAGCTACGAAAAATGTTATAAAAGATATAGATGAAGATATTAAATATCCAGAAGCAATTCTTTTAATTAATTCATTTTTATCATTAGAATCAAGAACATTATGTAATAAAGTTAATTCTTGTTTAAGTGTTTCTAATTCTTTTCTTTTTTCTAAAGTATTATTTACCATAATTATGATTCTTTCTTCTCGATAAAATTTGATGACTTTCTAAATTTTCTTCAGTAAAAGATTCAATCTCTTTATCAATACTATCTTCCATTGCTTGATTATAATATTCTAAATTATATTCATAACCTGGTTTTGGAGGAATAGTAGGTTGATTCTTTTTAATATTAGCAATTTTTACTTCGACTTCTTCAATAGATTCATTTAAATAAGGAATGACTTTGTTAGTTAAGATTTGATATTCTTTTTTATCTTTAAAATAATGTTGGATTTCATTGATAATAGGAAATACACCTCCAACAGTGGCCATAATACCATAATTGGTTAAATAAAATAAGAATGTATTCGGAATTATACTAGATGTAATAGTAGTAAGAAGTAAAGTTAAAATAGTTAAAAAACTAATAATTAAAGTTATATTTTTAGGATGATTAGTGTTTTGTAATTGTTTAATTTTTTCTAATTCAGTATTTAATTTTTCTTTTAAGATACTCTCTGTATTTTCATATTCTAATTGTTCTTCAATACCTTCATGATATAAGAGTTGTTCTTCTCCCTTATCTGTATCAAGAGTTGTTAGATTTTGTTCATTAAATTGACATTTGATAATCATTATATATACCTCGTTTCATTTGCTTTAATTATTTTAAGAATATTTTGCTTTTTTGTCAACTTGAAATATTCATGAAAATTTAAAATATACTTGTAATAGTAGTAAATATTTGATAAAATAATTTTGGCTTTAGAAGTCAAATATACATTAGTCTTTAGTGTTAACCGAGTGCTTAATTGTGGGGATACATGATGATGAGACTAAGAAGAATAACGAAAGGATGAGTGATTAATATGGCCGTAGTTTCTATGAGTTATTTATTAGAAGCTGGAGTTCATTTTGGACATCAAACTAAAAGATGGAATCCTAAAATGAAAGAGTATATCTTTACAGCAAGAGAAGATATATATATAATTGACTTGCAAAAAACCCAAGATTTGCTTGAAGAAGCATACAATGAGATTAAAACTATTGCTGAAAATGGTGGTAAATTCTTATTTGTAGGAACAAAGAAACAAGCTCAAGAAGTATGTGTAGAAGAAGCATTAAGAAGTAAATCTTTCTATGTTACAGAAAGATGGTTAGGAGGAACACTTACAAACTTCAGAACAATTCGTCGTCGTGTTAAACGTTTAGAAGAAATTGAAGAAATGGAAGCATCTGGTAAGTTTGAAGTATTACCTAAAAAAGAAGTCATTGGACTTAAGAAAGAATATGAAAAATTAAATAAGATTCTATGCGGTATTAGAGATATGGAACATTTACCACAAGCTTTAATTGTAGTAGATCCTAAGAAAGAATATAATGCCGTTAAAGAAGCTCGAAAATTAAAAATACCAGTATTTGGTATCGTAGACACTAATGGTGATCCAGATGATGTTGATTATGTTATTCCTGGTAATGATGATGCTGTTAGATCTATTAAAATTATGTTAGGAGTACTTAATAATGCTATCTGTGAAGTTAGTGGTTTAGAATTAGTAGATTATATTAGTGAAGAAGATAAAAAAGGTACTACTAAAGAAGAAAGTATGGAGGAATTAATTAAATCTGATAAATTTGATAAATCAAAGAAAGATGATTTAGAAGAAGAAAAACCTCAAAAAGAACATAAAAAGAATTTTAAAAAAGAAAATAAAGAAGAAGTAAAAGAAGAAAAAACTACTAAAGAGGAAAAAGAATTTAAAGAAAATTTAAGTACTAAAACTCTAGCAGAATTAAAGAATATGGCTAAAGAAGCCGGTATTAAAGGCTATAGTACTATGAAAAAAGAAGAATTAATAGATAATTTAAAATAGGAAAAGGGAGGAAATATTATGGAAGTTACAGCTAGTATGGTTAAAGAACTACGTGAAAGTAGTGGAGCTGGAATGATGGATTGTAAAAAAGCTTTAGCAGAATGTAATGGTAACATGGAAGAAGCCATGAATTATTTAAGAGAAAAAGGAATTGCTAAATCTGCTAAAAAAGAAAGTCGTATCGCAGCCGAAGGACTTGCAAATATCTTTGTAGAGGGCAATAAAGCAGTTATTTTAGAAGTTAATTCTGAAACTGATTTTGTATCTAAGAATGAAGAATTTATTAAAATGATTGATGTTATTGGTAAAGCTCTATTAAAAAGTGATGCTAAAAATTTAGAAGAAGCTAATAATGTAGAAACTGAAAATGGTAAAGTATCTGATTATATCATTGCTATGATAGCTAAAATTGGTGAAAAATTATCATTAAGAAGATTTGAAATAGTTAATAAAAATGCTGATGAAGTGTTTGGTAATTATTTACATATGGGTGGTAAAATTGCAGCTTTAACTGTTGTTAAAGGTGCTAGTGAAGAAGTTGCTAAAGAAGTAGCAATGCAAGCTGCTGCAATGAGACCTTTATATTTAAATGAAGAAGAAGTACCTAGTGAAGTAGTTGAAAATGAAAGAAAAGTTCAAAAAGAATTAGCTATGAACGAAGGTAAACCTGCTGATATAGCTGAAAAAATGGTTGAAGGTAGAATTAAGAAGTTCTATAAAGAAATATGTTTAGTAGATCAACCATTTATTAAGGATAATGATTTATCTGTAAGTAAATATGTAGCTAATAATGGTGGCGAAGTGTTAAAGATGGTTCGTTATGAAGTTGGTGAAGGTATGGAAAAAAGAAATGATAACTTTGCTGAAGAAGTAATGAATCAAGTAAAAGGTAATAATTAAGAGTTCATACGAGCTCTTTTTTTGTTTCTCCAAGTCAAATTATTTTGCAAATTTTACGTAAAATATCAACAATTTTTTGGAAAAAAATTGACTCCGGGGG
>CANQFH010000037.1 GCA_947598425.1 uncultured Bacilli bacterium
AGATGCTTTCTTATTAGCTTTAAAAAAATCTTTAAAATTATTTAATTATCATAATATATTATTACCTTTTTTAGTTTTATTTTTAATTCCTTTTCTAAATATTGGTATTACTTCTAGCTTTATATCAACCATCTCTATCCCAGAATTTATTATGGACTTTATTACTCATAATAATCTTTTATTAGCATTATATATTGTCTTCATAATTATTTTAGCTATTATTTTATTTAGATGGTTATATGCTACTCATTATTATGTATTAGAAGATTGTGGCTTTAGGGAAGCTCGTAAAAAGAGTATTAATTTAAGTAGAAGAGAAAAATTCAAAGATTTATTATGTTTTATTGGTGTTCAAATACTTTTAATTATAATATCTTTAGTATTTATATTATTAAGTATTTTCTTAATTTATTTATTATATAAGTTATTGGGTAATAATATTTTAAGTAGTATGTTTATTACTATTATCTGGTTATTTATATTAATAACTAATATTGTCTTATTATTACTAGCCACTCCGTTAAGTTACGCCGTAGTTAGTTCTTTATATTATTCTCATAAAGAGAAGAAGCATGAAAAAATAAAACATGTCAAAATTAAAGAAATGAGTAAGAAGAATCAAAAAAGAATGAATATTTTTAAATTAGCCCTTGTTATTTTAGTTATCTTAAGTGGGACATTCTTTACTTATTCTTTATTACATAATAAGTATGATTTAAAGATAGAGTATATAAGAACGATGAATGTTACGGCTCATAGAGGGGCTAGTGTGAATTATCCTGAAAATACCATGGCAGCTTTTGTAGGAGCTAAAGAAGAAGGTGCTGATTGGATAGAACTTGATGTGCAACAAACTAAAGATAAACAATTAATTGTTCTTCATGATACAAATTTAAAGAGAACTACTGGAGTAAATAAAAATACTTGGGAAGTAGATTATGATTATATTCAAACTCTTGATGCTGGTAGTTTCTTTAGTAAAGAATTTAAAGGTGAAAGAATTCCTTTATTAGAGGATGTTATTAAGTTTGCTAAAGATAATAATATGAAGTTAAATATTGAATTAAAACCAACTGGTAGAGAAGTTAATTTTGAAAGGGATGTTGTTGATGTCATTAATAAATATAATTTTCAAGATAATTGTGTAGTCACTAGTCAAAATTATGCTGTTTTAGAAAATATTAAGAAAGTAGATCAAAATATTAAGACAGTTTATGTAATGAGTTTTGCTTATGGGGATATTACTAATTTAGAAGCATCAGATAGCTTTAGTGTGGAAGCCTCTAGTGTTAATAAAGTATTAGTTAAAAAAGTCCATAATGAAGGTAAAGAATTATATGCTTGGACAGTTAATACTAAAGAGAGCATTAATAAAATGATTAATTTAAATGTTGATAATATTATAACCGATAATATTTTATTGGCTAAAGAAGAGATATATAAAAGTAAGACAAGTAATATTATTCAAGAATATCTAAAGTATATTAATAAATTATTTGGTTAAAAAATTATTTCGTAACTTAGTTGTAACTTTTTATGAGTATAATGTTATTAGAGGTGAAAAGTTATGGAAATCTTAAGAGTAGAAAAATTAACTAAAATATATGGGAAAGATACTACTAAAGTAGTAGCTTTAGATAATGTATCTTTTTCAGTGGAAAAGGGAGAATTTGTAGCCATAGTAGGTGCAAGTGGTAGTGGTAAATCTACTTTACTTCATTTAATCGGAGGCTTAGATCGACCTACTAGTGGTAAAGTTTATATTGATGGTGTTGATATCTTTAGTTTTAATAGTGATAAAATGGCTATCTTTAGAAGAAGACAAGTGGGTTTAATTTATCAATTTTATAATTTAATACCAATTTTAAATGTTGTTGAAAATATTACCTTACCTTTAAGTTTAGATAATCGGAAAATAGATCAAGATAAAATAAATGAAATGTTAAAATTATTAGGATTAGAAAAAAGAAAAAATCATTTACCGAATGAACTTTCTGGTGGTGAACAACAAAGAACTAGTATTGGCAGAGCCCTAATAACTAATCCAACTTTAATATTAGCAGATGAACCAACAGGTAATTTAGATAGTAAATCTAGTGATGAAATAGTAGCGCTTTTAAAAAAATCTAATAAAGAATTAAAACAAACTATTATTATGATTACTCATAATATGGAAATAGCTAAATGTGCTGATCGAATTATTCGTATCGAAGATGGCCATATAGTATAAGGGTGATATTATGAGTTTATTAAATAAATTAACTATTAAAAATTTAAATTTAAATAGAAAAAGAACGATAGTTACAATCATAGGAATTATTTTATCAGTAGCGCTAATCGCGGCAGTATCTAGCTTATATTCTAGTGCTGTTGCTTCTTTAATTAGTTTTGAAGTAAAAGAAAAAGGTAATTATCATTTTGCGTTGTATAATGTTGATAGATCATATTTAGAAAAGTTAAATAACAATAGAAGTATTGATAATTATTATATAACTGAGAATATTGGTTATGCTAAAATAGCTAGTAAAAATCCTAGTAAACCTTATGCTTTTATTAAATCATTTAATAATGAAAGCTTAAAAGAACTAAGTATTAGTTTAACTACGGGAAGAATGCCTCAAAATGATTCTGAAATAGTGATTCCTACTCATTTAAGAACTAATGGTAGAGTAGAATATCAAGTAGGTGATGAAATAACTTTAGAAATAGGAGATAGAGTTTATGGTAGTGATCAATTAACTCAAATAAATCCTTATGTTGAATGCCAAAATGATGAATGTAAATACCAGGAAGATATTATTAATACCACTAAAAAGACATATAAAATAGTAGGGATTATCAATAGACCTTCTAACAGTGTGGAATCATATTCTGCTCCAGGTTATACTTTTATTACTTATAATAGTGATAATGTTCAATCCAATGTTGATGTTTACATTAATTTGAATAAAAAAGGTTTAAATAATTATGAGACTGTTCTTATTGGATTATTAAAAGATCATGAATATGAATATAAATTAAATTCTTATTTGATATCCTTACAAACTAATCCATTAACTGATGAAAATATAAGTGGTTTAGGTACAGTAGTAGTAATTGTTTGTATCATTATTATTATCACTTCAGTTTTCTGTATTAAGAATAGTTTTGATATTTCTATAACAGAAAAGATTAAACAATATGGGATGTTAATTAGTATTGGAGCCACTAAAAAACAAATTAAAAAGAATGTCTTTTATGAAGCCACTATTTTAGGGGCCATTGGGATTCCTTTAGGTATTATTGGTGGTATATTGGCATCATATATTTTAATTATTATTAGTAATCTTTTGTTAAAAGAAATTCTTACTGAAAACTTATTATTAGTCTTTAAATTCTCTTTCATTCCTATTATAATAGCCATCATTTTAGGTATTGTTACCATTTATTTATCAGCCTTAAGAAGTGCCAATAAAGCTAGTAGGATATCTCCAATTGCGTCAATTAGAAATAGTGCTAATATTAAGATTAAAAAATTAAATTGTCCGAAGATTATCTCTAAACTATTTGGTATTGGTGGCGAAATATCTTATAAAAATTTAAAAAGAAATAAAAGAAAATATCGTACTACTGTTATTTCTATTATTGTTTCTGTTTCCATCTTTATTGCGTTATCTTATTTCATGAGTATGGCTTTTCAATCTATTAAAAGTGAAGTTAATTATAAAGAATATAATTTAGTATTACGAACTTCTGCTAATAAAGATGATCCTTTATATATAAAATCTTTAGATACCGTTAATTTTCCTAATATTAATGATTATACTATCCATAGAAGTGATTTAATATATATAGAAAAACCACAGTATGATAAAGATTATCCTGATGTTTTACATGAAGACGAAGAGATTATTTATATTGTAGCTTTAGGTGATCATGAATATCAAAAATATATTAGAAAATTAAATTTAAATTATGAAGATGTTAAAGATAAAGGAATATTAATCGATGATGTTTATTATTCTTTATATAATGAAGATGAAACCCAAACAATAGAGTATCATACCCGAAAATTAGCCTATCTTAAAAATGAAATAATTAATGGGATTACTAATAAAAATAAATCTTTGAATATTGAAATTGCAAAAATTACTGATTTAAGACCTTTTGGTTTTAGTGATAGCGTTTATCAAAGTATGTTAGTAATAAGTGATGAATATTTTGATAATAATTTTGAAACTGAGGGATTAATTATTTATTATGATGCTAAAAATCCTACAGTTACTCAAGATAAAATAGAAGAGTATTTAAAAGATGAAGATGACGATATATATATAAATAATTATGAAGAAAATTATAATATAATGAAAAATTTGTTTACTTTAGTAGGTATCTTCTTATATGGCTTTATAATTGTAATTATTTTAATTGGTATTACAAATATCTTTAATACAATTACTACTAATATGGAATTAAGAAGAAATGAATTTGCCATGTTAAAATCAATTGGTATGACTACTAAAGAATTTAAGAGAATGATTAGATTAGAAAGTATCTTTATGGGATTAAAATCTTTATTCATTGGCATTCCTATTGGATTAATTCTATCATATATTATCTTTAATGCTCTAAAAACTCGAGGTGAGGTTTTTAAAATACCATATTTATCTATCTTAATCACAATAATTGCTGTATATCTATTAATAACTCTTATTATGCATTATTCTTTAAAGAAAATAAATAAACAAAATACTATAGAAACAATTCGTAATGAAAATATTTAAAAGGCTTTAAGCCTTTTTATGTTATAATAAATAGAAGAAAGGTTATTTATATGAATATTTTATTAATTGAGGATAATTTAACTATAGCTAAAGGATTACAATACACTTTTTCAAAAATGAATTATAATTTAATCTGGGCTGATTCTATTAAAAGCGCTAATAATTATTTAAATAATGATCTTAATTTAATAATATTAGATGTGATGTTACCTGATGGTAATGGTTTTACTTATTTAGAAAATAAATTAAGAAAGTTAAATATTCCGGTAATTATCCTTACTGCTAAAGATGAAGAAGATGATATTGTTAAGGGATTAAATTTAGCTGAAGATTATCTAACTAAACCTTTTAGTACTAAAGAATTATTAGCAAGAGTTAATAAAATATTATTAAGAATTGAAAAGAAAAATATTATTAAGATTCAAGATATATCTTATGATTTAGATAAAATGATAGTTAAAAAGAATAATGAAATTATTTTATTATCTCCAATTGAATTACATTTATTAAATACTTTATTTATTAATATTAATCATGTGGTATCACGTAATAAAATATTAGATATTATTTTTGAAGTTACTGGTAATGATGTAAGTGATCATACAGTAACAGTTTATTTTAAAAGAATCAGAGAGAAGTTAGGTAGTGATATTATCAAAACTATTAAGGGAGTAGGTTATTTAATTGAAGATGAAAAATAAAGTTAAATATAAAAAAGCTATTATCTTAAGTATTATTTTAACATTAGTATTATTAGTAATATTTATATTATTAAATTATTTAGAATATCTAGAATATACGGTAAATACTAATTATAAATTAAATAGTATAATTAGTAGTATTAAATCTCAATATCCGAAAGTAAGTGATCAAGAAATTATAGAGATATTTAATAGTAAAAATAATCAAGATTATTTTCTTAAGTATGGTATTTTAATAGATAAAGATAATGTTATTAAAGAAAATACTCAAGTATATTATAAATATTTTCTAATTGAAACTTTAATTTTAATTATCATGATTTATCTTATTATAAGAGTATATCTTAAATATAATAAGAATAAAAGTAAAGAATTATTAGAAATAGCTAAATATTTAGAAGAAATAAATAATAAGAATTATACATTAAATATTGAAGATTATACTGAAGATGAATTATCAATTTTAAAAAGTGAATTATATAAAGTAACAGTTAGGTTAAAAGAAGCTGCTGAAAACTCGAAACAAGATAAATTAGAATTAAAAACTTCTTTAGAAGATATTTCCCATCAACTAAAAACTCCCTTAACCTCTATTTTAATTATGCTAGATAATGTTATTGATAATGAAGATATGCCTAAATCTTTAAGAGAAGAATTTTTAAGAGATATTAAAAGAGAAATATTTAATATTAATTTCTTGGTTCAAAATATTTTAAAATTATCTAAATTTGAATCTAATACAATTACCTTTGTTAAAGATAAATATAATATTAAAGATATCATAGAAGAAAGTATTCATAATGTAGTTAGTATTAGTGATTTAAAAAATATTAAAATAAATATATTAAATAAAGAAGATTATTATTTATTATGTGATTATCATTGGGAAGTTGAAGCATTGACAAATATTTTAAAAAATAGTTTAGAGTATTCTTATCAAAATAGTGAAGTTGCTATTAACTATTTAGATAATAAAGTTTATTTAAAAGTAGATATTATTAATTATGGTGTCATGATTAAAGAAGAAGATTTACCTCATATATTTGAAAGATTTTATACTAAGAATAATAATAAAGATAGTATGGGGATAGGACTTTCTTTAAGTAAGAAAATTATTGAGAAAGATAATGGCAGTATCAGTGTTAATAGTAAAGATAGTAAAACTATTTTTACAATAAAGTATTTCAAATACTAGATTATCTAGATAATATTTGTTAAAATTAATAATGGTGAGAGTATGAAATTAAGAAAAGAAGCATTATGGGGCATAATAATTTTAATTGTAATTTTAATGGGATTATTAATAATGTTTATAGTAAGGAATAACATGAATGGTGAATATAAAATTAAATTAAATATTAATGGTAAAGAAGTTAAAGCAACTTTAGTAAAGAATGACACTACTAAAAAATTAATGGAATTATTACCTTTAGATATAGAGATGACAGATTTAAATAATAATGAAAAATATTATTTTTTAGATACTTCATTAGATAATGATCCTAAAGATTATACTACTATTAATAAAGGTGATATTATGTTATATGGTAAAAATTGTTTGGTAATCTTTTATGAAACATTTACTACTAATTATAAATATACTAAATTAGGTACAATAGATGATCCCAGCATTTTAGATAATATTGGTAATGATAATATTCAAGTTAAAATTATTAAATAAAGATGTAAAATTTTATAGCATTTTTCTTAAAAATATTATATATTATATTTGAAAGGAGTAGAAAATGCGTAAGAATTTGGTTTTATTGGTAATTATTTGCTTGTTGATAATACCTCTACCTACTAGTGCCTTGTCCATAAGTGATTATCATACTTTGAATTTTGAAGAAGCTTTAGAAGATGAAGAAATAGCTAAAGCTTATTCTAGTTATAAAGAAAATAATAAACAAATTACAATATATCTTTTTAGAGGTAAAGGTTGTTCATTTTGTAGATCATTTTTGACATTTTTAAATAGTATTACTGATGAATATGGTAAATATTTTAAAGTAGTTTCTTTTGAAGTATGGCATGATACCAATAATAAAGCATTATTAAATGCGGTGGGAGATTATTTGGATGTCGAAGTAAAAGGTGTTCCTTATATTGTAATTGGTGATAAAGTATTTCCTGGTTATAATAATACTTTTGATGATAGTATCAAAAATGCCATCAAAGATTTATATAATAGTAATAATCGTTATGATGTCTTTAAAAAGATGGATAATATTGAAGTAGATAAAGAAGATAATAATGCTAATGTTATTAATAATAACAATAATAATACTAACAATAATATAGATAATCAAACATATAGTAAAGAAAGTTCTAGTAATAATAAAAATAATAATGGAATAGTAATCTTATGTAATTTTATATTTACAATGATTAGTACTCTTATAATCGTGGTAGTTATCTGTTTAAATAATAATAGTATTAATAAAAGAATTAATGAAATTAAGAAAGAAGGTAATTATGAAAAAAATATTTAATTTAGGAATAATTTTAATTTTAGTGCTATCTTTAGTCGGAGCTTGTAGTAAAAAAGAAGAAGAGAAACAATTAAGTGATGCTGAAAAGTTTAAAGAAGAATATGAAAGTGTTAATGGTAAAACTAATGATAATGGTAAAGATTATCGTAATTTAGACATATCTATAGATAATCCAATAGTTTATAAGAGTGCAGCTGAAGTAATAGATATGATTAATAATAAAGAAACATTTATTGTTTATTTTGGTTATAATACTTGTCCATGGTGCCGTAGTGTAATTACCACTTTATTTGATGTTGCTAAGAGTAATTATGTAGATAAAATTTATTATGTAGATATTCATGATATTAGAGATACTTTAGAATTAGATGATGATGATAAAACGGTCAAAACTAGTAAAGAAGGTAGTGAAGATTACTATAAATTATTAGAGGCTTTAGATAATGTCTTAGAAGATTATACCCTAACCAATAGTAAAGGTAAAACAATTAAAACTAAAGAAAAGAGAATTTTTGCTCCTAATGTAGTTTCTATAGTTAAAGGAGAAGCTAAAGCCTTAGATACAGGTATTTCTAGTAAACAAAAAGATGGTTATATGGAATTAACTGAAGAAATGATTAATGAGACAACTAAGAAGTTTAATGAAGTATTTAAACCATACTTAGATGCCACAGAATCTTGTAATGAAGGTTGTTAGATAAAAGCAAGACAATGTCTTGTTTTTTAGTTTAAAAAGTTAACTACTTGTCATAGATAATATCGTTTGTTATAATTATTTATGGTAGTGGTAGTATGAATAAGTTAAGAAAAGTATTATTAACAGTTATACTTGTAATGTTATTAATATTAATAGGAATAGGAGTTCTTTATTTATTTAGAGATAAAGAATATCAATTATATTTACCTGATCAAGAATTAATAGTAAGCTTTAATATTGAACAAAACTCTAATAGTAAACTTATAAGTACTGAAGAAGATATAATAAATGTATATAATGTTATCAAAGGAGATAATCGCCTTACAGTTATTCCTAGTAAAGATGAAAGTTTTGGAACCATTAATAATATAGTCATTATTAATTTAAATTATGAAGAGAAAGTAGCCAGTACTTATTACTTATATTTAAAAGATAATACATATTATTTAGAACAACCTCTTAATGGTATTTATGAAGTTACTAAAAATGAATATGAGCAAATATTAGAATATTTATAAGATAAATTTGCAATAAATAAATATTTATAGTAAAATTTTATTTAGGTGGTAGTAAAGATGGATAAGAAAAATAAACAATTTTTAATAATATTAATTATTTTAACTATCGTAGTTATAGCTTTAGGAGTTTATGGTATACTTACAAATAAAAATACTTCTGCTAATAAGTTTCGTAATGATTACATGGAACTTAATGATAAAAATAGTGAAGGAACTGATTATACCTATCCTCAAGTAGTATTAAGTGATAAGAATTTAATAAAATATATAAATGAGGAAGAAGCAGTAGATATTATAAAAAATAAAAGTGGTGTTATTTATTTTGGCTTTCCGGCTTGTTTAAAATGCCGTAGTATTGTTAGCACTTTAGTTAAAGTTTCTAATGATTTAAAAGAACCAATATATTATTTAGATGTAGCAAATATCATGTCTAGTTTTGAATTAATTGATGGTAAATTAAATAAAATTAAAGATGGTAGTGAAGGATATTATAAAATATTAGATAGTTTAAGTAGTATATTAGAAAATTTTTATTTAGAAGATGAAAATGGTAATAAGTATGAAACTGAAGAAAAAAGATTAAATACCCCAAGTGTTATCGCTATTAAAGATGGTCAAATTACAGATTATCATTTTGGTTCTGTAGCAACTCATACAAATCCTTATAATAAATTATCTACAGAAGAAGAAAAAGAATTAGAAAATATATATATTAATTTAATTAATAGTAAAAATTAATGATAAGTGATATAATTATAAAAGATAAAAAGGTGATACAATGGCTAAGAAAAAAGAGAAAGTTGAACTAGATAATATTGAATTACGTCCTCAAGTAATTGGAACAGTATATCAAAAGAAAAGTAACCTAGGAAGAGTTATTTTTATCTTTATTGCCTTTATTTTAGCTGTTTATTATATAAATGATATTAGTTTGTTTATTAATAATTTATTAGGTAGACAAACGGCTGAAACTATTAGGAATCCTGAAGATAATAAAGATAAACCCAATAATAATGAAGAAG
>CANQFH010000038.1 GCA_947598425.1 uncultured Bacilli bacterium
ACCATGAAACCTTCAATCCATTCTCTAATCCAAGAACTATTAGTTTCTAAATATCTTCTTTCTAAATTATTAACAATTCCTTCATATTTAGATTTAGTGTTTCTAGTACTACCATTCTTAGCAACATAATGAAAATCCATAATATCATTAGTACCATATAATATAATATCTAAATCTTTTCTATCCATATCTTTAACAGGAATATCTAAATCAATATGATAATGTTCTGCTACTGTATATAAACTACTCATATACATATTATTATCTAAGTTAATTGCAACAATTGCTCCTTTATTAATGCTTTTATTTTTATCTGGTATTAATAAATCTTCACTTATTTTTAATTTAGTTCCTAATCCTTTACATTCTTCACAAGCACCATATGGGGAATTAAATGAAAACATTCTAGGTTCTAATTCACTTAAAGAAAAATTACAATAGGGACAAGCATAATTTTCACTCATTAACATATCTTCAGTATCATTAATTCTAATAATAACTAATCCTTTAGCCATTTTACAACTAGTTTCTAAAGCTTCAAAAATTCGACTACGTTCTTCTTTACTTATTAATAATTTATCTATTAAGACATAGATATCATCTTTAATATTTTTTTCTAACTTTATTTCATCACCAGCGTTATATAATATTCCATTTACTTTTATTTTAGTATATCCTTTACTTCTTAAATCTTCAATTAAATCTTTATGAGTACCTTTTTCTCCTCTTACTACCGGTGCATAAATCTCAATTTTGGTATTTTCTTCAATATCTAATATTTTATTAGTCATTTCTTCAATACTTTGACTTTTAATAGGTATTTTATGTATTGGACAATATGGAACACCAATTCTTGAAAATAATAATCTTAAATAATCATATAATTCAGTAATTGTTCCTACTGTAGAACGAGGATTTTTATTAGTGGTTTTTTGATCAATAGATATACTTGGAGATAATCCTTCAATTGAATCAACATCTGGTTTTTCACCGGAACCAATAAATTGTCTAGCATAAGCTGATAAACTCTCTACATATCTTCTTTCTCCTTCAGCATATATAGTATCAAAAGCTAAACTACTTTTACCACTTCCAGAAACTCCAGTCATCACAATTAATTTATTTTTAGGAAGTTCTAAATCAATATTTTTTAAATTATTTTCTCTAGCCCCTCTAATAATTATTTTATCCATATTTATCACCATTTCTTTATATATTTTAATACATATTTAAAAATATTCAAGATAAATTGGAAAAGACACTTATATGTGCCTTTTCTTTCGTAGATTAATACATCTACATTATTAATATACCTCTTCTTTAATAATTTATACATCATTTTTAACATAGACTAAATTATTTAATTTTGCTAAAATGTTATTGGTGATACTTTGAAAAAGATTGGTTTAATAATAATTTTAATATTTATTATATCTTTAAGTTTTATTGGTATTAAATATTATAAAAATAATAATAACGATAATAATGATCATAATATTCTAAAAGATAATATTGATAATCTAGACAGTAATTTAAATAATATAGATATAGATGATAATAAAACAATAATTGGATTATATAAATATAATAATCAAAATACTCCTAGAGTGTTAATGAAAGAATATAGCGATACTTGGCAATATCATCAAGATATTATTTCTTTAGAAGTATTTTATACTAATGATAATGAAATAAGTGGTAGTACTCAAAGAATTTTATTTGATGAATATCGTAACCTAGATCAAAATTCCTATAATTATAAAATAGGATATATTATAAACTTTATAACTACTGAAGGAGAAGTAAGTAAGACAATTATATCTCCTAAAGATACTTTAGAATTCTTTAATTATTTAGAAATATATTTATATGATGACTATCATCGCCATGGGGAATGGTATAGTCATACAACAGAAGAAGAATATAATGATGAGACAATATTAACATCAATTAAATTAACTGCTGGTATTGATGTTGATAAGATTATTTCAGATATTCATGTAACAGGTTTTACTTATGATCAAGATGATTTTGATATCAATGGTAATTATCTAGGCAATAGTAAATATTCGGTTGTAATTAAAAACATCTAAAAAAAGAAAACTATCTATTAAAAGGTAATTTTCTTTTTATTTTTAATAATTTTATAAATCATATATATTAATATTCCAATAGCACACATAACTACAATAATTAATACTATTTTAATAACAATACTACTTTTATTTTGTTCTTTTTCTTCTTTAATATCACTTGATTGATTATGTTCTTCTTTATTATTATCATTACTATTATCGTTATTATTCTCTGTATTAGTATCAATTTCTTCATTATTAGTATTATTATCTACATTATTACTTTGATTATCATTGTTATTACTAACGCTGTTATTATTATTAGGTTTAGTTGTGTTATTATTAGTATTAGTATTTGTATTATTATTTTGATTACTATTATCTTCTTCTTGATTATCTTGATTATTTGGATTGTCTTGATTATTATCTACAGGTTTATCATTTTTATGATCATCATTATCATTTGTATCGGCACCAATTACATAAGTAAAAGTATCATTTTCAAAAGTAATAGTATCTAAATCTATATCTATTGTTTCCCAATTATTACCGATTATTTTAATACTTTGAACTTTAAAGGTATATTCAGTACTTTGTCTTAAAGATGTTACTAAATTAATACGACCTAAATATAACTCTTTATTACTATTTAGTAAATTATGTTCTGTACCAATACCACCAGTAGTAACTTTAATAGTTAAAGTATGGTTATTAATATTGGTATTAGTAGTAAAGTTTTTAAAGTTATTATTAAAAGTAAAATTCTTGACATCTATATTATCGGATAATCCTAAAACTAAATCAAGTCCTCCAACAAAGCCTTCATCAAAATGAATAGTTGTATCTATAACTCCATTACTTACTTCTTTAAATTCTACTTTAGTTAAAGCTTTAGTAAAAGTAAGAGGGAAAAGTATAATAACGACAAAGATAAGATAATATCTTAATTTTTTCATCATACTTCCTCCCTATCTTGCCTCAGTTAAAGTAATTAAATCTAAGTCTTCATAAGCTTTTAAATTACTAATGGCAATTGTAGTACTTGTTAATCTAGAATCTGTATTTTTGATAGCATCATTAACACGATATAAATTAGCTCTTATAGAAGTACTATATTCTAATAAATGTTTATATTGTAATTCATTCATAACATATAACCACTTACCATCAGCAACATCATATACAGTCATATCATCATTTACTTCAGCAAATAATAATTGATAACCACCATATACTCGACCATCACTAGCATCAGTTATTGTTAATAAGTTAAATGATGGATTACCAGTATAACTTCCTTCAAAGACTACAGAACCAGCTTTAATATATTCATCATCACTTGTACATCCAGCCTTAATATAACAATAATCTTCTTTAACACGTCCAATAGATGGATTACCATCAATCATTGTAAAATCAATATTATCATTAGGAGGGGCAATTAAATCAATTTCACTACCAGCAATACCATTCTTATTATCAGTTTCAATCTTAATATATGAAACATTATCATATGTCCAATATTGATCAGTACTAGTAGTTCCTTCTTTCATAAAATATACCATATTAGTATAATCATTATTACTATTTAAATCAAATGTACCTACTCTAACTTTTGTCCAATTAACTTTATCACTACTTACATATATCGTATAATTCTTAATTGAATTATTATTTAATACATTATCTTCTACTAATCCTCGATATTTAATACCACTTAAAGATAATTTAGTATTTAAATTAATGATTACATAAGAATTACTATCATTTGAAGATACTTCTAATTTACCATTATTACTACTAATAGTTGTAATTCTTTCAACACCATTAAATCCCGTATCATTATTACCATCAATTAATTTATTAACTGATAGACTACTATAATTCATATCAGCATCTTCTAAATCATATTCTTCATCTTTACCTTTAAAATTAGATTCTATACTAAAAGTATTCTTACTAACACTAGAATCATGATTTACTTTTATTTCTTTTAATTTAGTAGCAGTAGTTTTATTTAATAAATAATCATACGCTACTACTTCATAAGTATATGCTCTGTTATTTTCAGCTCCAATTAAATCTGTATAACTATGAACATCACCACTTACAAAAGCAATTGAACTTCCATTACGAATTATTTCATAACCTAATATTTTATTACTATCTTTATTAACATTAAACTCTAAAGTAACTCTCTTATTAACATTATCATTTTTAACACCAGCAGATACTTTAGTATCATTAGCCATATTATCATTTGGATGATTAATTCTATATCTTCTTGCTTCATCATTTAAATAATATATAGCTTTATCTTCTTTTTCATACTTACTTAATTCAGCTTTTAAATTAACTCCAGCTTCAATACCCCATAGACTAAAATAATCACTTAAATCTTTTTCAACAGCCATACTAGCAAATAATATTAATAATTCATCTTTAGTATATCCTTGAGTATTTTGATAGCTTCGAGAATATTTATTTATTCTAGCAAAAACAGAATCTTTATCATCAAATGTTTTATTATCATCATAAGCTAAATGTAATTGCCAATACATACCTAATGTTACAAAAACATTTTGATCTTTTCCTAAAGTATGACTAGTAACTTTATTATATATCTTTTCATAAATGTTACTACTCTCTAATCTTGAATTAGCTTCATCATTAGCAGTTTGAGCTAATAAAGCATAAACATTATTAGTTACTTCAGCATGAACTAAATTACTTTGATTAATTTGATGTCCTACTTCATGACTAATACCCCATCCAAAGTAACCATTTCTAGATCCTTGAATTACTCCTGCTATAGAACCATATTCAATACCAACATGATAACCTCCAGCATACATGAAAGCTCCATAGAACATTTGCATATAACGAATATTTACTCTAGCTTTAGGTATTTCGTTTTTACTATCACTAGCATTTAATTCTAAACCTTTATGGCGATAAAACATTTCCATCATTTCATCAAAAACTAAAGTTGATTCATATAAACGATTAACTTTTTCCGCTTCATTTGATAATCCCGCATTAATAGCATCTAAAACAGCTTCAGCAGAGAATGATAATAAACCATGTCTTGTAACTATTTCAGTTACTCCTAAAGCACTATCTAACTTTTCATAACTATATTTATCACCATCAAAGTCTTTATAAACTTTTTCATATGTACTATCAATATTAGTAACAAAATCATTTAATTCTGTTATATATTTCTTAATTGCTTCTTTTCTTTCATTATCGTTATTTAAATATGTTGTATCTAAAACAGGTATTTTAGTACCACCACTCACTCTTATTTTAATTGGATTCTTAGGATCTGGAGCACTAGTAAATCTGACATAAACACTACCACCACGTTCACTAGCAGCACTACCTATTTGCGGTACAGTTATAACATTTTGACCTTTCTTTAGAGTTACTTTACTATTCCATGTATTAGCTTCAGCATGATTTTGAGTAAATACTAATTCCACATTTATTTTACCAGTTGAACCAGCATAAACAGTTAATTGTTCTCCAGCATGAACAGCAATACCTAAAGGTTGATAATCACTTATAGACATTGCAAATCCTAAATGTTTATTATATTCATTAGATATATTAGGATCTACAGTAATTACATCATTTAAATTTTCTTCATTTAATAATTTTTCAGCATAATCTAAATCAGCTTTAATAGAGTCACGATAAGGATTATATTCACCATTATGTTGTTCATCAGCTCTTTTTCTTAAATCATTTATTTTATTAATATCAACACCATCAGCTAAAACTATTCTTAAATCATCTGTAAATAATTTAGCCACATCATCAACTAAAGAATCATATTCATAAAATTTAACTTCCGCTATTTGAATTAACTTACCATTATTAGCTACAGTTAAACCAAATTGAATAGCATTAGCTTCAATCGGATCTTGTAATTTCATTACATAATATTTTAAATTATTTTTATCTGTCTTTACTTGTAATGTAGCTTGAACAGTTTGTTTATTGGATTCAGATAAATCTTCGCCATTCCAATAGTGAAGTAATATATCATTTTTACTATTAGATGTTGCATCATAAGTACCACCTTTATAACTATAAAGATAACCAGTTGGTACAGTTATAACAAATTCATCCATCTTATAAGTATTATCTAATATAAACATTGGAACGCCATAATTATATGGTTGAGCTCCTACTTGCCAATCTTTATGTTCCCAATATGATAAATAATTATCATCAACCATTGACCATTTATCACTTTCAATAGCTTGACCATCTTCTTGTTTATAAGAACTACCTATAGTATATTTAACATCTTTAATATGTGTAGTTCTATTAATAGTACCATCATATTCATTGATTAAACGATATTTAGGATAAATAGTAGCAGTTAATTCTAAAGTAGTAGCTTTTACTGTTTTCGAAGGACTACCTTCTCCTAATTTATTATTACCAGTTAAATAAGCTTCATATTCTCTTTGAGGTAATAAATTTCTTAATGAATAACTCGTATTATTAATATCTCTTATTTGATTCCAATTAGTCTCTCCAACTAATCTATAATATAAATTGTATGATGTAGTATCAGCCATATCTTTCCAACTAAAATCAATACCACCATATGTCGCTTTAGCTACAACCATATCGACTGCTGGAGGTGTTGAAGTAGCTTCAGGAATTGCCTCTATTTCACCACTCCAATCACTCTTCCATTCACCATTTACTGCTCTTACTTGAATTATATATGTTTTATAATTATCTAAATCTTCAATAGTAAATGAAGTATAAGTTGTTTGAAAAATAGTATTAATTTTGTCACCATTAATAGATATTTCATAACCAGTAACATTCGGAACATTTTCATAAGTTACAGTTAATTGTTCACTTACAGATGTATCAACTTTTATATTCTTAGGAGTATAAAAATCATTAGGCATTTTTGTTTCTACTTTAACATTATTTAAAAATTCTACTTTAGCAATATCTGCTAAATTATTTTCTCCAGTTTCACTAATCACAATGGTTACTTTTTTAACAGCAACTTTTTTACCTAAATCTATAACTCTTGTAGATTCGTTAGCTTTTTCTGTAAAGAATTCATAATCACTTTCTACAGTATTTAAATCAATTTCTTTTTCTATTAATCCTTCAGTTGTATCTACTAATAACTTTGCTTTAGTTGGTACATTTTTACCAAAATCAATACGAACTTCACTCATATCTACTGGATTATCATCTTTAGCTATATCTAAAGTAACATTAATAGCTTCTTCAGTCTCTTGTTTTAAAGATACCACTCCAGTATCACTAAAAATAGTATCTAAAGAACCACTAGCTACAGAAGCATTAGTATCTACTTCAATATTATCTTTTAATAAAATAGCATTAGTATCTTCTACTAATAATTTAGCTTCATTACTATTTATAATTGCTGTAATATAATTTAAATCAGCTATATCTACAGTACCATCTAAATTTAAATCATAATTTAAATTTTTATTCTCAATTGCATTAAGTACCATGGTTTCATCTTTTTTATCTACTATATTATCATTATTAACATCTCCTATAGTAAATAAACCTTTTTCATTAGTAATTGCTACTCTTTTAGAATAATCATCTAAGGTAATATCAGTATTATAAGTTATAAAATTTTTACCACTTAATTCAATATGATAAGTACCCTTATTTAAATTCTCAATATTAACAGATATAAAAACAATATTATTATTTAAATCAATACCAGATAATAAATGACCAGAACGATCTCTCTTACTAGCATTAACAATAATATTTTGATGTCCTAATTGTAAACTTTCTTTTAAATAACCATCAGCGGCTTTATTTACTATATCTTGAATATTTACATTAGCTTCTTCTTTATTTTCATCAGTTATCTTAAAGTTTATATCAGCCTTATCACTATTTCTAATAGGTAATGTTAGTTTAAGTTCTAATTCAATACTTCCTTTAACTAAATAATTATCTATTTGTTCATTATAATTATTAATTGGTAGGGTTTCAAAAGCCCTAACTAAAGGCATAAATTCGTTAATAGAAATAATTCCTACTAATAATAATGAGATAAACTTCTTCATTTTTTTCATAATAACCACCTATATACATTATATTTAATTTTATAAAAGTAGTCAATTAAATATGCCTTTATTATTTTTCAAATTTCATAAGTAATTTAGTTAAAGTATTCTTTTCATCATCCTCTACTACAACCCATGATACTTCTTTATTAAATCCCACAATTGAGGTTTCCATTATTTCTCCTACATTATTTATAATTTCTAAATTATTTTCATTATAACCAACACATAAAAAATAATTTAAATCTAAAATTTTATTTATTAAAGACTCATTATTCTTTTTTAAAGATACTTTACAAAATTTATGATATTGATTATTTCTAATACTTTTAATAACCGCATACATATGAGGACATATACTCTTGTTACAAGAACATTTCATTTGAATTATATTATTATCATCATCTATTATAACTACTTCTTTTTTATTATCTTCAACTAAAGCATAATATCTACCATAAATATATTCTAAATATTTGACTTGATTTTTAAGTATTATAACATTACCTATATCTATAATATCTTTAGTAAATATATTCTCTAAATTATCTTTATTTATATTAAAATTAATTTTATTTCCCATCTTATATTTAGATACTTCACCTCTTAATGAGGCATGTAATTCATATAAAAAACTTTCTAACTTCTTAGGCATATTTGCAAATATTATTATGAATATATCTGATAATAATCCTAGTTTTACAGGTATAAATTGATTAAAACTAATATTTAATTTATTATTATTTTTAATACTAGTATTTATATATAAAGATACTAAATTACTATTATCTATTTCTTCTTGATTATTAGTTATTTCTATATCTTTACAAATACTTTTTATATCTTCTATATTTAATTTACTTATATATTCTATACTAAGATATCTATCTATATTATTGATATTAATTATATCTAAATCAAACCAACTTAAACGATAACAATCTAATTTTTTAAGATAATCTATTCTTATATAAATATTAAATAACTCATAATTACTTAATATTAGTTCTAAAAACAAATCATTCTTTTTAAAATATTTTCTTATTTGAGTTATTTTTACTTCATTAAGTTTTTGTTCTGACATAATTATTCTCCTTATAAAATAAAAAAAGGAAAGATAACCATTTATATCTTTCCCTCACTAAAAATTTAGTATACATTAATTTTGTTATTAAATCAATCTATATTTTATATAATTATGCAGAACAAACTTGTTCAAAATCTAGAGTTACCCCTTTATTATCTGTTAAAGTTACTCTATAAGTTCTTGTTGTTTTGTTTAGCGTTCGAATATATATTGAACATGTTCCATCACTACACCTACCTTCCATACTTTCGCCTGAAAGAGTATTAGTAATTTTAATTGGCTCTGTCAATCCTTCATAATTAATGGTTAACTTACTACTCCATTGTTTATCTTCTGCGGCTTTTGGGCTATATGTCCAAGTGCAACCACTAGATGTATATGTTGGTCCAGCCTTTTTAGTTGTTATGTTAGCACTTGTAGCACTTTTAGTTCTTCCAGCTTTATCTTTGGCCGTTACGGTTACTGTATATG
>CANQFH010000039.1 GCA_947598425.1 uncultured Bacilli bacterium
ACTCCTAATTTAACTGCAGCTTCTCCTCTTTTTTGATTAGCTTCAGATACTACTACTTTACTTGCACCACTTTTTTTAGCAAACATAGCACACATTAAACCAATAATACCACCACCAATAACTACAACATTATCACCAACATTTACATTAGCTAAATTAATTGCATGATAACCTACTGCAGTTGGTTCCACTAAAGCTCCTTCTTCAACACTCATATTATTAGGTATTTTAAATACCATATCACTACGTACTTTTAACTTAGGAGCAAGGCCTCCAGGATTATCTAAAGATAGGCCACTAGCATGAAGCCAAGTTTCACTACAATAATGAATATTGCCACTCAAACAAGCTTCACATTTACCACATGGTGATAATGGCAATGCCGTTACCAAATCTCCAACTTTTAAATCTTCTCTACCACCATTATCAATGACTTCACCACAATACTCATGTCCCATCACTAAACCAACCGGATTACCTATTTCCCAATAATGAATATCTGATCCACATATTCCTGTTTTTAAAACATTTATTAATACTTTACCTTCTTCTTTTTCTGGTTCTAAAGTATCTTTAACTTCAAATTCTTTTACTCCTTTAATTACTACACTTTTCATTTATTTCCTCCATATATTATATATTATATCAAATTTCTTAATTCTTATAAAACACATTTGACACAAACTAACACTTAATCTAAATATAAAACATCGATATCAACATCACCATTAATGCCATCAATATGACCATCACTACATAATTGCCACATTTTATATTTACCAGTATAATTAGTTTTATTACCTTCATTAGTATAATGAGCAAGCCATACAGGATATCCTTTTTTATTTTGCCAAATAGTTTCTAAATAATATTTACTACTATAAAGCATACCTTCATACCCCTTATTTTCAACTGTTTCTATAAAAGTATTGGCTATTTCATTTATTTCATGAAAACTTATTTTATAACTATTCCAACTAGACCAGCTTTCCCAGTCAAAAACAATTGGTAAATCTAATTTTTCTTTATTCAAAGTTTTTATAACCCATTCGGCGTGTTCTTTAGCTTTCTCTTTAGAAGTTGCAATGGAATAAAGATAAACTCCAACTTTTAAACCAGCCTTTTTAGCTTCTTCGATATTTTGTTCATAAAAAGGATCAATTGATAATTCTCTAGTACTACTACCTTCAACTCCAATTCGCATCATCACAAAACTCGCTCCAGCAGCTTTTACTTTATCATAATCTATTTTTCCTTGCCATTTAGAGACATCTACCCCTAATTCCGTCTTACTTGTTTTATGTTTTTGAAGCATATCACTAAACTCAATTTTAGGTGCCGGTTCTGTTGGTGTGGTAGTTCCCCCACTGGTTACTGGCTTTCTAACAGTTAATGTAACATTTACTTCTTTAACATTATTACTACTATCAGATAATTTATATAATAATTTATAAGTTCCCGCAGTATTTAAATCATAATCTCCAGTTATTTCACATTTAATATTACCATCATAATCATCACCATAAGTAATTAAGTCACATAATTCACCATCATAACCAATATTAACAGTTTTACTAGTGCCACTAAAAACAATCGGAGCTTTACTATCTACAGTATTTAATTTAAATTTATAAACATATTTTTTATTCTTAACTTTATAATATAATTCATATTCATGGGAACCTAAAGTATCTGTATCTATTTTATAATTATCACTTACTAAAGTAATATCATCATTTATATTTTCTTCAATAACATCTTTTAAATAAACATCACTATAAACTTCAACATTATTCATAATAGCTTTATAATATTTTTGATTTTTATCTTCAGATACTTTACCAAAACATCCTGTTAAAAGGAAACATATCATAATTAATATAACAACTTTTTTCATTTACAACCTCATTATTTTTTTAACTGTACAAGTCAATTGTAATATACATTTGTTTGATAGTCAAGATAAATTTATTACTTTTTAATAATCGGCTCAATCATAAAAAAAGACGCATAATGCATCTTATAAATATTCAATGATTCTAATATTTTTATTTAATTTTTCAATTAAATCTTCTGGTTCATATTTAGAGAAAACTCCAACAAAATTACTATGATCCATTAAAAACATATCATAATATTCTAAAAATATTTTTTGATAGTTAGTAACTCCAAGTTCTTTTAAATATTCAATATTTTCACATACTAATTTTTTACTTTTCTTAATCTCATCAATTAATTTCTTTGGAGAATTATTTAAAAAATCAGCAATATCTTCCTTATTAAATTCATATTTTTCTAAAAATTTCATGCTGCTCTTCTCCCCATTCCATAGCTCTCTGGCTCTATATCATTAAAACTAATTTCTTCATCTGGATTAAAATCTCTTAGACTATCTAATTCTGCAAGTTGAGCTTCTAATTCTTGATTAATTGTCGCAAAATCATTTTTCTTAGCTTCTATTTCATTTAAATCACTATTTAAATATTCTTTAATATCGACAACATTTTCATTAGTAACTTTCTTTTCTTCTTCAACCGGTGGCATCGGTGGTGTTACAGTAACTAATTCTTCTTCATGATAATCTTCTTTCACTTCTTCTTTAGTAAATTCTTTTTGCCAAGCACTTTCACTAAATATAAAGTCTTCATAACTACCATCTGGTTTCTTATATTGTTTACCTACTTGCATACAATATTTTATTTTTTTATAAATATCAATTACATTATGATTAATCATATTAGGATTATTTATATAAATATTTAATTCTTTCAATTCTTTTAAAATACTAATTTTTTTATTGATTTCATCAGCAGAATTTACTACTACTTTTAACTCTCTAGCTTTAGTTATCGTAATATCATTATTTTTTAATACTTTTAATGTTTCTTTTAATTCTTCATCGGTAACTAACGCTAAGGAAACTAAAAATTTTTCTTCAGCAATCTTTCTTTCTTTTTCACTTAAATTAAATAAATCTAATTTTTCTCTTAATGTCATATTTTCCTCCTAATAGGCTATTAATGGTACTTTTTTAGGATCTAAGCCACTACTTTTTAATTTATCTATCATCCGTTCTAAATCTTCTGTATTATATTTAATTAAAATGTTAGGATTTAAATAAATATCAAAAGGATCTTTTCCTACTTTAATTAAAGTATTAATTTTTTGTTCAAATTCTTTATCATATAATAACTCTACTGTATCTACAAATATATCTAATTTGATATTATTATTTTTAGCAAATTCTACATTTCTTCTTAAAACTGTTTCATTATAGTTAGCAAGAATCTTCTCTAAATCATTACTAGTAAAATCTAAATAATCAAAGCCTAATTCTTGAAGCAAATCAATTAATTCATCTTTTGGAGACTTCTTAACTACCTCTTCTTCTTTTTCTTCCTCTACCATTTCTTTAGCTTCAGCAAATACTTCAGAAATACTTTTACCTAAAGTACCACCATTTTTTAATTTCTCTTCATATTCATACAAAGCATCTTCTGGGAACATCATAATCTTAGCTCCCTCTCTTTGTTCATCTTCATTAAAATCAAATTTTTCTAATAAACTTGTAATAGAATCTCTGGTAATATTGATATTACCGTTTAAAGCTAATTCAAAACATTCATTAAGTCTGGCTTGATTAGCTAAAGCTTCATCTTTTCTAATTGCAAGTTCTTCAATAGTAGCTTCAGCAGTATTCATTTCAGCTTCTACTTTTACTAATTCATCTTGAGCTTTCTTAGTATCTTCTTTTACTTTATCAATTGTCTTTGGTAAACTTTTACTAACTTCTTCACTAATTTTATCGGGATTAAAATCTACTCTTAATTTTTCTAAGACAGTTTTAAAATCTTCTGTTTTAATACCACTTAAAGCTGAAACTAATTTTTCTCCTTCTTCTCCTAAAATTCTTTCTTCTTCCGTTAAATTTTCTATAGTCTCTTGTAATTTAGCTTTTTCATTAGTTGTTCTTTCTTTAGTAGCCATCGCCGCATCTTTTTCTTTATCCATTTGTACTAGAATGACACTATCTTCGCCACGTAGGTTATACAACTTATCTAATAATTTTGTTATTTCTGCAGTTAACATTTTCATTATAACCACTCCCTCTTATTGTAAGTAAATTATACCAAACAATAAAATATTTGTAAATATCTTTACAAAAAGAAGATTAATTATTAATTAATTTTCGAACTTTATTTTTAATTCTTTGAATTGTATTATCTATTTGTTTAGGACTCTTTTTTAATATTTTCGCTATTTCTTGATAATTTAAGCCACTTCTTAATAATAAATAAACTTCATATTCACCTTTAGTTAATTTAGAATCTATATTATTTTTTAATTCTTCATAACTTTCATCCTCTAATATTTTATTTAAAGGATCATTTTGCCCTTTATCACTAATTACATCAATAATTTTACCACCATTATATTCTGTATCTAATGATAAAGTATCTTTAATTATTTTATATTTATTACGATTATATTTGAGAATAAAACTATTTGCTCTTCTTTCGATACAGATAGTAATAAAGGTCGCTAAGCTAGTTTTTTTAGCATCTTTATAACATCTTAGGGCATCAGTAAACCCTACAGAACATTCTGAATATAACTCTTGCAAATCAATATTTAAGTATTCCGCAATTAAAGCATACTTTTTATATATGATATTAATGATATGTTGATATTTAGAATATAAAATATCTTTAGCTAATTCATCATCTTCTTGAAATAACATGATAAGTTCATAATCATTAGTATTAAGTAGTTCATTCATGATTAATCATTCCATATATTAAAATTCCACAAGAGGTACTAGCATTTAAGCTATTTATTTTACCATACATAGGTATACTTACCTTAAAATCACTATTATCTAAAACTAACTTCGAAATACCATGACCTTCATTACCAATTATTAAAGCTTTCTTTTTAGTATATGTGATATTTTGATAATTTTCCCCTTCCATATGAGCAGCATAAATAAAATAACCCTTTTCTTTTAATTTATTAATAGCATTAACTAAATTACTAACCATAATTATTTTTACATAATTAGTAGCTCCTACACTTACATGGACTACTGTATCATTCACAGTAACACTTCTCGTATTAGGAATAATTATTTCTTTTACCCCAGCACATTCACAAGTTCTGATAATAGCGCCAAAATTATGAGGATCTTCTAAATGATCTAATATTAATACAAAGTCACCTTCAATATCATTTAAAGTATAATAATTATAATCATATGTATCAATAACTACCCCTTGATGATTACCATTAGTCATTTTATCTAATCTTTCTTTAGGGACAATTGTATATTTTAAATTATGTTCTTTTAAGTAAGGAATTAATTCTTTACTACTAATATAAATTTTTCTAATTTTATCTTTAGATAGTTCCTTCAAAACATTCCGACCATATACTAACATATTACCACCTAAAAATTATTTTATCATACTTTTAACATCTTGCATAATATTAATTTTTAAAGTATATTATATCTATCTTAAAGGAGAGACTTATGTTTAAATATACTCTAGATAATAAAAGATATCATACTCTAAATTATTTTTTAAAAACTAAATTTAATAGTAAAGTCTTTAAAGTTCCAATTGATGCTGGTTTTTCTTGTCCCAATAAAGTAAATGGTCAAGGTTGTATTTATTGTTCTAATAATAGCAAAGCTAATATAATTAATAATAAGTTAACTATTAAAGAACAATTTATTAATAATATTAAAATATTAGAAAAGAAATGGCCTAATAGTTTATATATTCCTTATTTTCAAGCTGGTACTAATACTTATGCTAAAATAACTACTTTAAAAAAATTATTTGAAGAATTATTAGATTACCCTAAAGTAGTTGGATTAAGTATTGCTACTAGACCTGATTGTCTTAGTGATGAAGTTATTAATTATTTAGATGAGCTTAATCAAAAGACATTTTTAACTATTGAACTAGGATTACAAAGTAGTAATGATCAAACTTTAAAATATATTAAAAGAGGTCATGATGTTGCTTGTTTTACTAAAGCTGTTCAAAAATTACATGAGAAAAACATTTTTGTTGTAGCGCATATTATTAATGGTCTTCCTTATGAAACCGAAGAAGATATGTTAAATACTGTTAAATATTTAAATAATCTTAATATTGATGGAATTAAAATTCATATGTTATATATTTCTAAAAATACCGAGATTGCTAAGATATATGAAGAAGAAAAGTTTCCTATTTTAACTAAAGAAGAATATATCGATATTGTCATCAAACAATTAGAATTATTAAAACCGGAAATAGTTATTGAAAGAATAACTGGAGATCCCATTAAAGAAGAATTAATTACGCCATTTTGGTTAATTAAAAAGTTTTGCGTCTTAAATGATATTGATAAAGAAATGGTTAAAAGAGATACTTATCAAGGAATAAAATTGAGGAGAGATGATTATGAAAAATAAATTACTTAATTTTTATCAAAATAATAAACTATTTTGTTATATTTTTATTTTATCTATGATCTTACATATAATTGCTTTAATATCTTTAGGATTTAACTATAACATTAATAGTGATGATGTTAGATATTTAGAAAGTGGCATTATTTTAGCAAAAAAAGGTATACTTAGTTTATATGGTACTAAAACGGTTCAAATTATGCCCGGACTTCCAATATTTATTGCCATTATCTATACTATTTTTAAAAGTAAATTTATTACTATTATTACTATCAAGATTATGTATTTTCTATTTAGTTTAATCTCTCTTAGTTATTTATATAAAATTATTAAAAACTATGCTAATACTACTATCTCAGCTTTGACATGTCTTTTCTTTTTAACCTTAGATTACATTTGGCAAGATAATTTAATTTTAACTGAAACACCTTTTATTATGTGTTTTATCTTATTAATATATAATAGTTTAAAATTAGTAAAAGAACCTAAAATTATTAATTATATCGGGTTAATTATATTCTATATTTTAGCTTTATACTTAAGACCAATTATTGCTCCCTATCCTTTAATATATTTAATTTATTTATTAATTAAGAAAATTAACTTTAAAACAATTATTAAAACTTTTAGTATTAGTTTAATTATTGTAAGCTTGTCTTTACTACCTTGGGTTATTCGTAATTATCAAGTTTATCATAAGTTTATTCCTTTAACTGTTAGTACAGGTAATCCCATGTTTTGGGGTACTTATCAAGGATTTGGTTATCCAAGTGATACGGAATTAGATTATAATGAAGTTTATACTAAAATGGATAAAGAATTATATGATTATACCGTAAATGGTATAGTTAAAGATGATAATTTAATTAATTATTATGATCAATTAAAAGATAACATGATGGCAAAATATCGGATACAAAAATGGTGGGAAAAAGATAAAATAAGTTTTCTATTTTCTTATCTTATTTATAAACCAGGTATCATGCTCTTCTCTTCCTTTTACTGGGATAATATTTTATTTATTCCTAAAATATTTAATATTGTTATTCATTTTATTGAATTTATAGCATTTTTAATCTCATTATTCTTGATATTAAAAACTAAAACTCATCTTAAAGATACTATCTATTTATTCTTAATATATATTTATATGTTATATTCTTCTTCCTTAGGACTTGCTTTTTCTCGTTATGCCATCCCCACTTATTTTCTTAGAATAATTATTATTGGGATAGGTATAAATATTATTATGAATTCTAAAAATAAGCTTAAATCATAAATTATTTTTTCTTAATTATAAATCTATCTAAAGAACTAATTAATTCTGGTAATATTAATAATATTAAGATTGTAGAACAAATAGTACCTTGAGATATGGTAATACATATTTTAGAAGCAATTGCCGAAGAAAAATGACCCACTATTAAAGTAACTATAGTTAATATTGATGAACTAGTAATAATAGTATTAATGGAACTATTATAAGCATTAATCATGGCATCTTTAATATTCAAATCTTTACGATATTCTACATAATATGAAGTATATAAAATAGCATAATCTATGGTAGCACCCATTAAAATGCTTTGCACTATTAATAAAGCTATAAAGTAAACACTACCACCTTCAAAAGATAATATTCCCATGGTTAAAAAGACAGCAGTTTGAATCAAAATAACTAAAATTATTGGAATAATAAATGATTTAAAAGTTATTAATACTACAACAAAGATAAAAATAATTGTTAATATTGTAATTAAATTAAGTTCACTTGCAAATGTTTTACTAATATCATAAGCCATTGGAGAATTACCAATAACATAAATATCATCTTTATTTAAATCATTCTTAATATTTTTTATAAAATTAAATGTTTCTTCATTTTCTACAGCATACTTAGTATTTAAAACAACCCGATTATAATTATTACCAATTAATACTTCTTTAGCATCATTAACCATCTTTTTACCATCTTTAATATTATTAGTATCTTCTTCAGTAATAAATTCTGTAAAACGTTTATCTTTTAAGATATTATTATCTAAATAATTAATAAATTCTTCTATAGTTAAACTATAATCATTATTATAGTTATTTTCACTTCCATAATAAATATATATTACTTCGATTAAATTAGTATCAATATCATTAGATAAAACTTTTAATATCTTAGATAATTCTTTATTATTATATTGATAATTATTTAAAGAATTATCAATAACTTTTTTAATAGTATTTATTTTATTAACTTTATCTTTAGTTACCTTATTACTATAATCTTCATTATTAATAATATTATTTAATAGAAAATTAACAAATTCTTGATATGATAAACTAATACTTTTCTTTTCATAATCTATATTATATATACTATATAATAATGTAATTTTATTACTATCGATATTTAATAAATTACCCATATCTAAATCACTATATAATTTATTATTTAAAGTACTATTCATAACTTCCACTAATAACTCTAAATCTTTAATAGTATCTTTATTAATACTACTTAATACTTGATCATTTTGATGATCTACAATAAAAGATATAAAATCTAATGGACTAATTTTCATAGTCATTTTTTTATCTATATATAAACTATAAATATCTTTAGTATCACTACTAGATAAATTAAAAATACTAGCTATCTTTTTATAAGTATAACTTTTATTATTAATAGTACTATCAATAACAAAACTTAATGTTTCTAAATTATTTAAAGTATTACTATCTAAAGTTTTTTTAACATCATCATTACTTAATATTGTATTAATAAAATCTTCTGGAGTTATTAACCAAGTCTTAGTATTATTAGTACTATAATTAATCATAGCGTATAACCTATATAAAGTATTATCTGGAATATTTA
>CANQFH010000040.1 GCA_947598425.1 uncultured Bacilli bacterium
AATATCTTTATTAATTATAAAAGTATAACCCGCTAAACATGCTAACTTCTTTACCTTTTTATAGTTTTCTATTGCTTCACTTAATTCGCTACTTCCAGGTATAAACATCATTTCTGCTAAGATAAACTTTTTACTATCATTATCTATACCTATCAATACATATTCTTTTTCCATAAACTCCCCTTAAAAAAGACCCTTTGGTCTTTTATACTAATTCTATTCTTACTTCTAATGCATCATCGCCACGGCGTTCACTAAGTTTAATTAACTTGGTATAACCACCATTACGATTTTCATATCTAGTTGCAAGTTCATTAAATACTTTATTAACAACTTCTTTATCATTATGTAAGAAAGCTAAAGCTTTACGACGTGATACTAAAGTACCTCTTTTACCATAAGTAATCATTTTATCAACAAATTTTCTTACTTCTTTGGCTCTGGCTTCAGTTGTTACTAAAGATTCATGCATAATAACGTCCTTTGTAAGTCCTGCTAAAATGCTTCTTCTAATACGTGTTTCTCTACCTAATTTTCTATATGCCATAATCCATTACTCCTTAAATGTAAGTCCTAAATCAGCAACTTTATCAAGAACTTCTTTTAGACTCTTCTTTCCTAAGTTTCTAATCTTAGTAACTTCTACTTCTCTTTTATTAACTAAATCTTGTACAGTATGTATTCCTGCTCTTTTTAAGCAATTATATGCTCTTACACTAAATTCTACTTCTTCAATTGGTGTTTCTAATGTTTTAGTAATTGTATCAACTTTCTTTTCTTGCATTAAACCTGAGAAATCACTAATTGCATTTAAATCAGTAATAATATTAAAGTGTTCAACTAGAATTTTAGCTGCTAAAGCTAAAGCCTCTTCTGGAGTCATACTACCATTTGTAGTAACTTCCATTACTAATTTATCATAATTTTCATTTTGACCTACTCTAGTATCAACTACTTCATATTTAACTAACTCAATTGGTGAATATGATGAATCAATCGCAATTGTACCAACTTTTGAATCTTCTAATCTCTTCTTATTTTCTTTAGCTTCTACATATCCACGACCATTTTCAACAGTCATTTCAATATCAATTTTACCGCCTTCAACTAAATTACAAATTACTAAATCTTCATTAATAACTTCTACTTCAGCATCTTTTTCAATCATTCCTGCAGTTACTGGACCAACTGTATCAGCATGTAATCTAATTACTTTCATTTCATTAGAATGATTCTTAACAACTAAATTCTTAATTGCTAATACAATACTAGTAACATCTTCCACCACACCTTCAATTTTTTGAAACTCATGGAAAACTCCATCAATTTTAATACTAGTTACAGCACTTCCTGGTAAACTTGATAATAATACTCTTCTTAAGGCATTACCTATAGTAGTACCAAATCCTCTTTCTAATGGTTCTAATTCAAACTTACCATAAAAATTATCTTTTTGATATTCTGTAATTTTGTATTCAGGTTTTTCAAACTTTATTGTCATACAATATCCCCTTCCTTACATTAGTTTCTAGGTCTTTGTGGTGGACGACATCCATTATGAGGGACTGGTGTTTCATCTATTATACTTGTTACTTCTAAGCCTGCACTTTGTAATGAACGAATTGCATTTTCACGTCCAGGTCCTAAACCTTTAACATATACTTCTACTTTTTTAACTCCTTGTTCAATTGCTGCAGCTGCTGCGGCTTCTGCAGTAAGTCCTGCGGCATAAGGAGTTTTCTTTTTACTTCCTAAATAACCAATTCTTCCAGCACTTGACCAACTAATTACATTACCATTCTTTTCACTAATACTAACGATTGTATTGTTATAAGTTGAATGTACATGAGCAACTGCTTCTGGAATATTCTTCTTAATTTTTCTTTTTCTTCTATTATACGCCATAAGTTAACCTCTACTTTCCAGCCTTTTTCTTATTAGCAACAACTTTTCCTTTACCTTTACGAGTTTTAGCATTTCTACTAGTTCTTTGTCCTCTTACAGGTAAACCTTTTTTGTGTCTAATACCTTCATAGCAATTTATTTCCATTTTATTCTTAATACTCATTTGAACATCACGACGTAAATCACCTTCAACTACATATTTATCAACTTCTTTACGTAATCTGGTAATCTCATCTTCAGTTAAATCTTTAATCTTTTTAGTTTCTTCTACTTTAGCATCTTTACAAATTGTTTTAGCTAAAGGACGACCTATACCATAAATTGCTGTAAGTCCTATACAAGTATGTTTTTCATTTGGTAAATCAATATTTTTAATTCTTGCCATTTATATCCTCCTAACCTTGTACTTGCTTATGTTTAGGATTATCACAGATAACCATAACTTTTCCATTTCTTCTAATTATTTTACATTTTTTACATATCTTTTTTACTGATGGTCTAACTTTCATAACTATCCTCCATTATCTTTTATTCCATGTTATTATCCCACGTGTTAAATCATAAGGCGTCATTTGTACTGTAACGGTATCACCTGGTAAAACATGTATAAAGTTCATACGCATTTTACCAGAAACGTAGGCTTTTACAGTATGACCGTTGGCTAGTTCTACAAGATAATCGGAACCTTTTAGAACTTCCACTACTTTGCCTTCTACTTCAATTTTATCATTTTTTTTAGATTCTGCCAAATTATTATTCTTTTTTGAATCCGCCAATTTTATCACTCTCCTAAAGATTATTTTATTCTTTTGTTAAAATAACATAGCCATCTTCAGTAACTAATACTGTATGTTCAAAATGAGCACTTGGACTGCCATCTTCAGTTCTAATAGTCCAATCATCATCTTCAACATATATATCTTCATCACCTAAAGTAAGCATTGGTTCTACTGCTATTACCATTCCTTTTTTAAGTCTAGTATGATCAGTAGTATAGTAATTAGGTACATCTGGATCTTCATGAACACTAGTACCTACTCCATGTCCAACTAATTCTCTTACAACTCCTAAATGATGAATTTTAGCATAATTTTCAATTTTACTTCCAATGTCGCTTATTTTAACACCATCTTTAATAATACTCAACCCTTCATATAATGATTTTTCAGTATTTTTAACTAAATCTTCTACTTCTTTTGATGTCTTACCAACTATATAAGTATTAGCACTATCAGAATGGTATCCTTTGTATTCAACTCCAATATCTACAGAAACAACATCACCATTTTTAATTTTTCTATTAGATGGTATACCATGTACTACTTCATCATTAATAGAAATACAGATACTTGCTGGATACCCTTCATAATTTAAAAATGAAGGTTTACAATCATTTTTAATAATAAATTTATAAGCTATATCATTTAAGGCTTTAGTAGTAATACCTACTCTTAAATTCTTTTTAACTTCTAAATGCGTTAAATAATTGATATATCCAGCATGTTTCATTAATTCAATTTCTCTATCACTTTTTATACTTATCATTTTAAAATTTCCTTAATCTTATCTGTAATTTTATCATTACCTATTTTAGTATCTATAATATGTAATTTATTATTATTTAGATAAAATTCTTTAATTGGGGTAATATTCTCTATGAATGTTTTAAATCTAATTTGAAATGATTCTTCATTATCATCACTTCTTTTTATTAATACTTTACCACATTTATCACATATATTATCTTTCTTTGGTCTTAAGGCCTCATAATAGATATTATATGATGCTCCACACTCACAAGTTATTCTTCCTAAAGCTCTTTTTAGGGCTTCTTCTAAATCAATATCTAAATAAATTACTTCATAATCATTAATATTTAATTCTTTAAATAATTGATCTAATAAATATACTTGATTTAATGTTCTAGGAAAACCATCAAGAATAAATGGCTTAGTATTATTTTTTAATTTTTCTTTAATAAGTGAAAAGACAATATCATCACTTACCAACATTCCTTTAGCCATAATATCTTTTATTTCTAAACCAATTTTACTTTCCTTACTCATTTCTTCTCTTAGCATATCACCAGTAGAAATATGTAAGTATCCTAATTCTTTTAATTTAGAACTTTGTGTCCCTTTGCCAGCAGCTGGGGGAGCAATAAATATTACACTTTTCATATTATCCATTTATCTAACTCTTTTTCTTCTTTCTTTATAACTTCTAGCTAGTAAGCTACTTTCTAATTGTTTATAAGTTTCAATTGCTACTCCTACTACGATTAATAAACCAGTTCCTCCTACTGTTACTGAATTAGGTAAAGTAGTAAACTTTGTAATTAATACTGGTAAGATAGCTATTATAGTTAAGAAAATACTTCCTACTATAGTAAGTTTACCTATAGAATTACTAATATATTTAGAAGTATCACTACCTGGTCTAATACCTGGTATGTAACCTCCTCTTTCATTTAAATTCTTACTCATTTCATCAGGATTCATAATCATAAATGTATAGAAATATCCAAAGAATATTATTAATATACAATATAATATTAATCCCGTATTAGAAGTATATACAATATATTTATTAATAAATGTTATTGCAGCTTCATTTTTAAATAAAGCAAATATTGTTGATGGAATTGTTAATAAAATTTGAGCGAATATTACCGGAATAACTCCAGCAGCATTTAATTTAATTGGTAAATAATTTTGAGTAGCACCATAAGCACTAGTAGTTCTATTAGAATATTGTATTGGAATTCTTCTTTCAGCAATTGTGATATAGATTATACCTATTAATACTAATAAATATACTAATATAAAGGCTATAAATAATGTAATACCTAATACTGTACTATAAGAACCATTCATGAAGGCGCCATAGGCTCCAATAAAGATCTTTGACATACTAAGCATGATACCAGCCATAATTAACATTGATGTTCCATTACCAATACCTTTTTTAGTAATTTCATCACCTAACCATAAACAGAAAGATGTTCCAGCAGTCATAACTACTGCAGTTTTAACAATCTCTACTGTACCAAATGATTTTAGATAAAATATACATAAAGCATAAGATTGAACAAAGGCAAATATAATACCTAAGTATCTTGTAATTTTATTAATCTTTTGTCTACCAACATATCCTTCTTCTTTTAAATCTTTAAAGTAAGGAATAATGTCCATTTGCAATAATTGAGTAATAATTGATGCAGTAATGTATGGAGATACTCCTAATGCAAATATAGATACATTTTGAAGTCCGCCACCACTCATTAAGTTAAATATTTCTAATACCCCTAAACCTTCAGTTATTCTTGATGCCCATGGAACTGTAACTGTAGTTCCTAAGCAGAATAAACCTAAACAGAATAGAGTAAAATAGATTCTTTTTCTTAAATCTTTATTTGATTTATTGAATATTTGGGTAAACCCACGAAACATCTAAATCACCTCAGCTTTGCCACCGGCTTCTTCGATTTTAGTAACAGCCTTTGAAGAAAATCTATGAGCTTTAATAGTTAATTTCTTATCTAATGATCCATTAGCTAATACTTTAATGCCACATAAACTATTCTTAATAATTCCTCTTTCTTTTAATACTTCAGGTGTAACAACTTCACCATCTTTAAAGAATTTATTTAAATCATCTAAATTAATTGTAGCAAATTCACTTCTAAATCTCTTATTATTAAATCCTCTTTTTGGTATTCTTCTATATAGAGGGGCTTGTCCACCTTGGAACCATGCTGGAATAGATGCACCACTTCTAGCTTTTTGACCTTTTTCTCCTCTAGTAGATGTTTTACCCATTCCACTTCCTGGTCCTCTACCGACTCTTTTTATTCCTTTTGTCTCTTTTGACTTTGGCAAATTTTCTAATCTCATATTATAATTCCTCCACTTTTTTGCCACGAAGGGCTGCAATATGTTCTGGAGTTCTTTGAGCTTGTAAACCTTGTAATGTTGCTTTAGCAACATTTATTTGAGTATTAGCTCCTAAACTTTTTGCAACAATATCTTTAACACCAGCAAGTTCTAATACTGCTCTAGCAGCACCACCGGCAATAATTCCACGACCTTCTTTAGCTGGTTTAATTAAGACAACACTTCTTCCTACTTTTCCAGTTTCTTCATGAGGAATAGTTCTATTATCTATTAAAGATATTTTAACAACATTCTTATTTGCTGCTTGAATTGCTTTTTTAATGGCTTCAGAAACTTCATTAGCTTTTCCAGTACCAATACCTACTAAACCTTTTCTATTACCAACAGCAACATCAGCTTTAAAACGGAAATGTCTACCACCTTTAGTAACTTTTGTTACTTTAGATATTGAGATAACTTTTTCTTCTAATAAATTTTTCTTAGCTTCATTATTTTTTCTTGTTACATTCTTCTTATCCATAAGAATCCTCCTATATCTCTAATCCAGCTTCTCTAGCGGCATCAGCTAGAGCACTTACACGACCATGATATAAGTAACCACCACGGTCAAAGACAACTTTTTTAATTTTAGCCTTAAGACATTTTTCAGCAATATCTTTACCAACTAATTTAGCAGCTTCTACATTACCACCATTTTGAAGTTTTAAACTACGGCTTGAAGATGACACTAAAGTTTTACCAACTGTATCATCAATAACTTGAGCATATATTTCACTATTTGAACGAAATACATTAAGTCTTGGCACTTCTTTAGTACCACTTAAATTTTTTCTAACTCTTTTATGTCTAATTTCTCTAAGAGCATTTTTAGATTCTTTTTTTATCATACACTACCTCCCTAAGCCGCCTTTTTACCTTCTTTACGACGAACAATTTCACCTTTATAACGAATTCCTTTACCTTTATAAGGTTCTGGACTTCTTACTTTACGAACATTCGCCGCAAATTCTGCAACTTTTTGTTTATCTATTCCTTTAATAGTAATTTCTGTATTACTTACTAATTCTGCTTTTAATCCTTCAGGAACAATAATTTCTACTGGATGAGAATAACCAGCATTAATTACTATTTTATTACCTTGAACATTAAAACGATAACCAACACCAACTGCTTCAAGGCCTTTTTCAAAACCTGTAGATACTCCTTCAATCATACTTTTAATTAAAGAATTTGTTGTACCTTGCATAACATTGGCTTCTTTTGAAACAACTTTTTGACTAGTTTTAACAATACCTTCATTAACAGTAACATCCACTAAAGGATTAATATTTAATGTAAGTTCACCTTTACTACCTTTAACAGTAACAACAGATGCATCGACACTAACTGTAACACCTTCAGGTATATTTAATTTTCTTTCTCCAATTCTACTCATAATTACTTACCAAATATAGGCAAGGACTTCGCCTCCTAACTTAGCTTCTCTAGCTTCTTTATCAGTCATTAAACCTTTAGAAGTAGAGATAATTGCAATACCTAAGCCATTAAGTACACGAGGAACTTCATTAGACTTTGCATATACACGTAATCCAGATTTACTAATTCTTTTTAAACCAGTAATAACTCTTTCTTTTTTAGCACCATATTTAAGGTTTAATGTTAAAACATCACCTTTAGTACTCTTTTCATATTTATAATCTTCTATGTAACCTTCACGTTTTAATATTTCCGCAATACCTAAAGTCATTTTAGTACCAACTACTTCAACAGTTGGATATCTCATGATATTAGCATTACGAATACGAGTTAACATATCTGCTATTTTATCTTGTACAAACATTTTGTTCCTCCTTCTTACCAACTAGATTTCTTTACGCCAGGTATTTGGCCTTTATTTGCTAGTTCTCTAAAACAAATACGACATAATTTAAATTTACTTAATACTGCATGTGGTCTTCCACATCTTTCGCATCTAGTATATTCTCTTGTACTATACTTTTGCTTTCTACTATTTTTTACTACCATACTTTTCTTAGCCATAATAACACCTAACCTTTAAATGGCATTCCAAATGCCTTTAATAATGAATGAGCTTCTTCATTACTCTTTGCAGTAGTAACAAAGATGATATCCATTCCTCTTATTTTATAAACATTATCATATTCAATTTCAGGGAATATTAATTGTTCTTTAATACCTAAAGTATAATTACCATTACCATCAAATGAATGATTTGATATACCACGGAAGTCTCTAACTCTTGGAAGACTAACTTTAATTAGTTTTTCCATAAAGTTATACATATTTTCTCCTCTTAAAGTTACTTTAACTCCAACAGGTTGTCCTTCTCTTAATTTAAAACCAGCGATTGACTTACGAGCTTTTGTTACAATAGCTTTTTGTCCAGCAATTAATTCTAAATCTTTTTGAGCTGCTTCGATGAATTTATCATCATGACTACCTTCACCAACACCCATATTAATAACTATTTTTTCTAATCTAGGTACTTGCATTATACTTTTATAATTAAATTCTTTCATTAAATCAGTTTTAATCTTTGATTCATATAATTCTTTAAAATTACTCATAACTCACCTACTTATCAGCTTTCTTTGTAGATTTTTTAGTTTCAGTTTTATCGACTGTCTTTTTTTCTTTCTTATCTACTAATTTTACATTTGATACATGGATTGGCATTTCAATTTCAAAAATACCGCCCTTATCATTATTTGTTCTTGGTTTTGAATGTTTTTTGGAAATATTAATTCCTTCAACAACAACTTTTTGTTTATTTTTTAAAGTTTTTAATACTTTACCAGTTTTACCTTTATCTTCTCCAGATAAAACTACAACATTGTCATTTACTTTTATTTTCATATTTCCTCCTATAAAACCTCTGGTGCTAAAGAAACGATTTTAGCATAATCTTTTTCTCTAAGCTCTCTAGCAACTGGTCCTAATACTCTTGTACCGATTGGAGTCTTATCATCTTTAATCAATACGCAAGCGTTATCATCAAACTTAATATAAGAACCATCTTCACGTCTTACGCCTTCAACAGATCTTACAATTACAGCTTTTACAACTTTTCCTTTAGGCATATTACTATTTGGAATTGCTTTTTTTACAGTCCCAACAACTACATCACCAATATTACCGCTTTTTACTTTGCTTCCGCCCATAACTTTAATTACTAAAAGTTCACGAGCACCAGTATTATCAGCAACTTTTAATCTTGATTCTTGCATTACCATATGATATACCTCCTAAAGAATAACAGCTTTTTCTAAAACTTCAACTAATTCAAATTTCTTTAATTTTGAAATTGGTTTAGTAAGTCTTATTCTTACTGTATCTCCTATTTTAGCTTCATTTTTTTCATCATGTGCATGATATTTCTTTGAATATTTTACACGTTTATTATATAAAGGATGACGTTTGTAAGTTT
>CANQFH010000041.1 GCA_947598425.1 uncultured Bacilli bacterium
GAGGTAATGAATCAAGTAAAAGGTAATTAATTATAAACCTAAGGGAGAAGTTAATACTTCTCTTTTTTTGTTGGAAAAAAATTTTTGTAAAAACATTTATATGGATACTTGACAATTTAATTACCGGGGGGGGTATAATTAAAATACAGAAATAGAAAGGTAGGTAATATCATGATATTTCTAAAAAGAAATATTAGAGAGGAGGTAAAATTGAATGGATAAAAAGAATACAATGCTTTTAACAGTAATAGCAGTCGCAACTCTTTTAGTTGCAGTGGTAGGTGCAACTTTTGCATACTTTAGTGTTACTACTGTCGGAAATTCATCAACAACAGTAGTTACTGCTCAATCTCAACAACTACCAACAGTTACAATGACAGCAGGAAAAGATACTTTTGGAATCGCAGTAACTGCAGAAGATATGGCAATTAACAATTCCGGACCTAGATGGGCAATGAAAACAGGAGAAGAGAATGATGAACAAAACGCTTCTAGCGGTAAAGACGTTGCAGAAGGACTTTACTATTGGAGTAAAACAGAAATTAAACATAATTTATTTAGTATTAAAGCAGAGAATACTTCTAACGAAAATGAAGATATAAGTTATGAATGTCCTGTTACTATAACACTTACAGCTCAACAAGCCGTTAGTGAGTTAGATGAAGGCGACTTAATGTTATATTTATATTCAAAAGGTGGAGATGTATTAGTCTCTGAACTAGATAGTGATAGTACTGAAACTATGATAGAAGGATGGGAAAATAATTCAATTGATAGTTATACACTAAAAACAAATTCTAGTTCCCATGAAAGTACTACTACTTGTAATGGTGAAAAAGGTTGTTATGATATCAGTGACTTATTTAGTGAGACAAATGAAGAGAAAAAATTATATACTGTAGTAATCGTTAAGGCAAGCAATGAAGCAAGCGATGAAACATCTGTGGAAGCAAGTATGAAACTTGTTAACAAAAATTCTGATCAAGGTGATTTAGCGGGCAAAACAATTAAAGTTACTTTAACATCTAAAATAGCTGAAGGTGGATGTAAAGTAGTTACTAAAAATGCTGCTTAATAATTAAAAAAATAATAATACACTGAGAGTTGTACATTATAAAATCAAAAAGAGTTAATAAAAGTTAATAACATTGTGTTTTTCTTGTAAAAGTTATTGAATCGAACTATTTTTTGAAATATATATCTTCTAATATAATGTGCAACATTCAGTGTATTATTAATCTCTAAACTAATAGGTAATAAATAATATCTATTAGTTTTTTTATAATTAAAAAGATTGTTTCCTATGGTTACAATCTTTAGTATTTAATATTATTTATTATATATTAATTAAAAATGTCTATATAAACCAATAGCTTTACCTAATATTGTACAATTATCTAATATAATTGGAGCCATCGTATCATTTTCAGGTTGTAATCTAATATGGCCATTTTCTTTATAAAATCTTTTGATTGTCGCTTCATTTTCAGGTGTCATTGCGACCACTATATCCCCATTTTTAGCATTGCTTTGTTTTTGAACAATAACATAATCACCATCAAATATACCAGCTTTAATCATACTTTCACCACTTACATGTAGAGTAAAAACTGTTGCTGTAGCTGGAATTAAAGATGCTGGAACATCGAAATATTCATTTGGCTGTTCAATAGCAGTAATTGGAGATCCTGCAGTTACTTTTCCTAATAAAGGAACTTTAACAACATCTTCATTTTTAGGTAAATACTCATTTTCACAAAGTATTTCAATCGTTCTAAATTTATTACTAGTTGTTTTAATATATCCTAGTTGTTCTAAGTTTTTCATATGTACAAATACAGTAGCGGGACTATTTAAATTAACTCCCTTACAAATTTCTCTAATTGCTGGTGGAAATCCATGTTCAGCAATATATTTTTTTATGTAATCTAATACATCTTTTTGCCTTTTTGTTATTTCATGGCCTTTCATTAATTATACCTTCTTTCTTTTTTCTAAATATATTGTACTACAAAACAGTTAATATGTCAAACGTATGTTTAGCGAACTTTTATTTTTTAAAAAAGTATTGAAGCGAACACAAGTTTTATGATATATTGATAACGAAAGAAGGAGTGATACATATGTTTAAAAAATTACAAAATATTGGAGGATTAATATTATTTTATTCCGTTATTATTTTTGGAGTATTGCTCCTGAATATAAGATTTTCATATATAAATAATGAAAGATTAGATAGTAACGATAATTATTTAACAATGAATAACTAAATTCATTGTTTTTCTTTGGAAAAAAGTTTATAATGGTTAAGAGGGTATAATATGAAGAAGAAAGTATTAGTAATTTATGCCAGGTATGGTTCAGGTCATAAATCAATTGCGGAATATGTCGCTAATTACTTAAAAGAACATAATGATAATATGGAAGTATTACTTTTAGATATGACTGATTATGGTAACTTTATTGGAAGAATTAGTATTAAATTTATGGATTTTATTACTCATAAAAGATCTGAAATTATTTTTGATACTTGTTATGAATTAATGGATCATAAGCTTTGCTCAATTGGTCATAATTTACTTACTAAGAAAAGTTACGATAATAAAAAATTAAGAGAAACTATTACAAAATTTGCACCAGATGTGACGATATCAAGCCATTTCTTTTGCAGTGGTATTATTACTTATTATAATAAAATTGGAATTATTAAAAGTAAATTATATACTATTATAACTGATTATCGTACCCATGAATGGTGGACTCGTAATCGTAAAACTGAAGATGGTTATATAGTTGGTAATGAAATTGTTAAAGAAGAAATGATTAAAAGAGGAGTAGAGGCTAAAAAAATATATCCTTATGGCCTTCCTTTAAATATCAATGAATTAAATAATTTAGATAGTGAAGAAGTAATCTATAAAAGATATAATATTAAAGGTAACAGAAAAGTATATTTATTTTTTGGAGGTTCTACTGCAGGTTCAATGTACTATTATGATTATTTTAAAGCTATAGCTAAGTTATCTTTGAATGCTGATATTATTTTTGTAAGTGGTAAAAATAAAAAGTTAAAAAATAAATGTGATGAATATGTTAAAAAGAATGGCATAGATAATATTAGGGTTTTAGGTTATACCAAAGATGTTTTTAATATTTTAAAGATTAGTGATTTAGTTATTAGTAAACCAGGGGGAGCAACAGTTACCGAATGTTTAGAAATGAAAGTACCAATGTTATTAGTCCCCGGTATGGGCGGTCAAGAGAAATATAATGCCCGGTTTATTACCAGAAAAAAATATGGTATTAAAGTAAGAATGCTTTGGTCATTCAAAAGAATATTAAAGAAATTTGATAATAATCCCAGTTTAATAAATAAGATGAAAATAAGATTAAATAGATTAAATAATAATTCTTCAGTAGAGAAAATAAATAAGTTAATTAATAAATAGAGGTGGTAATATGAGTAAGTTAGATAATAATATAATAAATAATATTAAAATGTTAGGATTAGATATGATTAGTAAAGAAGGTTATGGTGATGTAGGAATAACCGTTAGTAGTGCGAATATCTTTTATACTTTATATAATGAATTTTTAAAGTTTAACCCTAAAGATAATCATTTTATTAATAGAGATCGAGTAATTGTTAGTGAAAGATTATTGCCATTATATAATGCCACTAATAAATTCTTTTATCAAAAAAGTGATATTTTAAGTGATACTAAAGTAACTTCTAATCCGATATCTTTTGGTGTTGGTGTAGCTTTAGGTCGCAGATATTTAGAAGAATTAATTAGAATTGAAGATAATAAAAATGATTTAATTAATTTTACTACTTATGTTATTTGTACTATCGATGATTTAATGAATGGTACTAGTTATGAAGCAACATCTTTTGCTAGTATTCAAAAATTAACTAAATTAGTAATTATCGTCATCTCTGATGGTATTTCTAAAGATTGCGCTACTAAAGAAGTCTTTAAAGAACATTTAACTGATCGTTTTATCTCTTTAGATTTTGATTTTGATGAAGTCAATGGTAATAGTATTGCTTCTATTGCTGGAGCTCTAGATGATGCGACTACATCCAAAAAACCAGCCGTAATCATTGTTAAAAATACTTATGGTAAAGGTACTTCTAGAGAAGATGATAATAACCATTTTAATAGACCACTAAGTGAAAATGAACTAACTAGTTTAAGAAAAGAATATGGTTTAAATAATCCATTAGAAATAAAAGAAGAGTATTTAAATGAAATTGATAAAAATATTGAAAGAAGATTGGGTAAATATCTAAATAAATGGCAAAATAATTATAATGTTAGTAAGAATGATTTGAAAATAAAAGAAGTTATTGAATTTTTAGAAAATCAAAAAGTTAATGTTACTTTTAATCCTGATAATATTAAAATCAATGATAATTATAGTGAAGAATTAGTTTTAAGTAATAAGAAAGTATTTAATATTTTAGCAAATCATTCACCATTTATTTTAAGTGCTAGTAATGATAATTTTAGTAATACTTTAACATCAATTACAAAGTCTAAAATAATGCATAAAGAAAGCCCAACTGAAAGAAATATTTTATTTGGTAATAGAACTTTAGCTATGGGTGCCATTGCTTCAGGACTTGCTTCTTTAGGATTTAAAATCTTCTTAAGTAGTCCAATTAGTGAATTAAATTATTTAATACCAAATATTATGGAATCTTTAAAATGTGATTTGCCAATTCATTATACTGTAACTATCAATAGATATGATGATACTAAATATTTAAAAAATATTCCAGAATTAATTACTTTTGAGCCCACTGATATCGATGAATTAGTAGGAGTCTATGAATTACTTACTAATTATAGTAAACCAACTGTAACTATCTTATCTAAAAATAAAATTCCAAAATTAATTGGTACTAATCATAAATATGTTTTAGCGGGGGCTTATCCCATAACTAAACATGCTACAGATATTGATGGTATTTTAATTAGTGAAGGTGAAAATCTTTTAGTAGCCCAAGCTCTATATACTAATTTAGAAAAAGTAGGTATTAATTTAAGACTTATATCTATGCCTTCAGCTAGTTTATTTAAGTTACAAAAAGAAACTTATAAAGAAATGCTTTTAAATAAAAATATTAAAACATTCTATTTAGGTAATTATAATCCTGAATACTTAGATTTAGTTACTAATAGAGATTATTATTTAAATATAATAGATTATTTAGATGATAGTGTCCTTAATTTAGAAGAATTACAAAATGATATAATAGATTATATTAAAAATTAATTATCCGACAAAATAGACCAATTTATTTAATAACGATATGTTATATTATAATTGGTGATACTGATGAGAACTTTTTATATATTTAAGATTAAAAAAGAAATGGCTATATTAACTAAAGATACACCATATAATTTATTCAAGACAATTGAAAATTTATATTATTATGATCCTGTTAATACTTCCATTTCTTTTAAAATTTATCAGGATTTATTTGATACTTTTAATAAAGATTATTTAAATAAAAAGATTGATAATATTTTTAAGAGTAATCGTTATTATTCATCGGAAGAAGATATTCATAAAATAATTAACAAATATCGTCCTGAGAATAGTATTTTAAAAGTAGCTAGAAGTCATATGTTACTTAAAAGTGATAATATTAGACCAACATTATTAATAAATTATTTAGATAGTGATAATTTATTTGTATGTGATTTTAAAAATAAAGATTATTTTTGGTTAAATGAGTTTGTTAATCGTTAATATTTGTGCTACAATTACTATGTGATTAAAATGAAGTTTAAGTTAAATGATTATATAATTGAGTATGAAGTGATTAAAAAAGATAATAAAAATCTTTATTTTCGTTTTGATGAAAATTGTACTTTAATTATCACTGCTCCTAAATTTATTTCAGATAAAGAAGTTAAAAATTTAATTACAAAGAATTCCAGTGCAATTTTAAAAATGTATGAAGATGCTTTACAAAAAAAAGAAAGAGATCGTTTATTTTGGTATTTAGGTAAAAGTTACGAAGTTACCTTTGATAATCGGGTTAAAGAATTAAAAATAGAAGATAATTTAATTACTTGTCATGATGAAGAGGCTTTAATGAAGTTTTATAATGATGAATGTCTAAGAGTATTTGAAAGTGAAGTGGCGATTTGTAAAAATTGTTTTAATAATTTACCAGAATTTAGTTTAAAAATCAGGAAAATGAAAACTAGATGGGGAGTATGTAATACTAAAAATAAAATAATTACTTTAAATAGTGAATTATTAAAAAAAGATATATCTTTAATAGATTATGTTATTATTCATGAGATGGCACATTTTTATGAAGGTAATCATAGTAAGAAGTTTTGGCAAATAGTAGCAATGGCTATTCCTGATTATAAAGAAAGAAGAAAAAGATTAAGATATTGACAATAATTAGACATTCAAAAATATTTTTGGTTCTTTTAATAAAAAAATATGCTAATATTATATTAAGAGGATGGTTATATGGAAGAATATCGTAAGTATTTTAATGATTTAGTTGAACATAATTTTTACGAATTAGTTATTACGGTTGATGCTATTAAATCGATAGTTAGTAATAATAATGAAGCTAATTATAACGATAGTATACTTACGGATTTTATTAATCATTTAAATAAAAGATTAAAGACTATCGATGAAGCTTTAGTGAATCTTCCTACAGATACAATACCCTATAATAAACTATTTAATTTATTATATACAATTAATTTTAAAATTGCGGGAGTAGAAGAATTTTTAAATAAGTATGATTATATTAATAGATTACAATTATCTTATAATAGAATAAAACAAAAATTATATCGAGGAATGCATTTATCTGAAGAAGCAGTTAGTATCTTAGAAACTTTTATAATGCGTAATGATCACAATTTAGATTTAGATTTTTTATGTAATTATTATATAAAGAAATGTTTAAATAAAGAAGATAATATTGAGATAGGATATAAATTTTTTAGAGAGTTAATTAAAAATAAAATAACTAAAGAGAGTAAAAAGTATTATCAAGATTCTACTTGTATTATATTAGATATTCCTTCAAAAATAAAAGAAAGAGGGTTTGAAAGCCAAAATAGTACTTTTAAAAATAATGTTGTTTTATTAGAAGATGATATTAAAGATTTATATTATAGTGGTTCTAAATATGTTATTTATATGATGAATCATGAATTAAGTATATTAAGAATTAGTAGTGAAATTAATAAAGGAGAAGTTAAAACCCCATTATATATTGACGCTACTAAAGATTATATATTATCTAAACAAGATATCACTTATTATCAAGATAATTATCCTCATTTAATATTTGAACAATTAGCTAAAATTGATGAGATTAAAAATACTAGTGAATATTTAGAAAAATTAGGTATGCATATAAATAATGATGAAGTCGAAAATATTAATATAGATATAGAAGAAAGTATTAAAGATAGAAAAAGAAAATATAAAAAGAAAGATAGTTATTTAGATATATTATTTAATAATTACATTATTAATAGAAGTTATTTATTAACAGAGTATCCCCAATTAGAAGAAGAATATAAAATAATTGATGGTAAAGTAATTCTTAAAGATAAAGAAGAATTAAATGAAAATTATCAAAATTATTTAAATAAAGATAATAATTTTAGGAGTAGAGGATAATATGAAGATATTAATGATAATACTAATATTATTGTGTATATATATTATATATGTAATATTTAAATCTTATAATAAGAATGAATTTGGGATGTTTTGGTATAATTTTTTAAAATTACCTTTGGGATTAATATTTAAGTTATATTATCCTTTTAAAGTAGTAAATAAAGAAGCAATAAAAGATATTGAAGGACCAGTATTATTTTGTAGTAATCATATTCATTTAATGGATCAATGCTTAGCTATTTTAACTTCGAAAAGGCCTATTCATTATATGGCTAAAGTCGAATATTTTAATAATAGTAAAACCAGATGGTTTTTTAGATTAGTGGGATGTATACCTGTTGATCGAAGTATTCATGATGAAAATGCTAAAACCAAAGCATTAGAGGTTTTAAATAAAGGATTGGCATTAGGAATATTTCCTGAAGGAACCAGAAATAAAACCAAAGAAATATTACAACCATTCAAATTTGGAGCAGTATCTTTAGCCAGTAAAAGTAATGCCACTATCATTCCTATTGCTATAACCGGGCATTATAAATTTAGAACTAAAGATTTAAAGATAACTTATGGGAAACCATTTAAAGTAAATGATATGTCCTTAGAAGATGCTAATAATAAATTGTATAATGAAATATTAAAAATGTTAAAAAAATAAGAACCTACATAACAGGTTCTTTTACTTTATATTTAGAATTTTTAGGAAATGCCATGTCTTCTGATAATCCTAAAATAAAATCTGCTGATACTTGTAAATAAATACATATTTTAGCCAAATGGGTAACGGGCATAACATTAACACCTTTTTCATATCGAGCATATTGTTGTTGCTTAATACCTAGATAATTGGCCAATTCTTTTTGGGTGATATTTTTCATATCTCTTACAAATTGTAATCTTTCATTGTAGTATTTAATGTCTAAATTCATAATTCTTTCACCACCATTATTAATAACATCTTTTACAACTAAAATGTTGACTTAGAAACACTTGTGTTGTAAAATTAAATTACAATAGATGAGTTGTAATTTGCATTATACTAACATATATGGACATATTAATAGAAAAGGTGGTTACTTATGAATAAGATTAAAAATAAAAAATTTATTATGATGTTGTTACTATTATCAATAATATTATTAGGTATTCCTAAGAGTTATGCTAATAATAAGTTAGATGAAGTAGCATTAAATAAGAAAGTGGATAAAGAATTATTTGCCATTATGTTAGATCAAGGAGATGGAACTTATAAAGAAAGTGATACCGATACTTGGCCAACAAGATATACATATAATGAAGAAATGTCAGGTTGTATGGATATTAATGGTAATGAAGTGAATGATATTTTACAATTTGATGATACAACTCATGTAGCCACAGTAGATACGAGTAAAACAGTCTATTGTTATTTATATTTTGATAGAGAAAAAGATGCTCCAACTATAAGTGAATTCTATATTGGTAATAATTCAGGCCCAGAGTATATAAATACTAGAGAAGTACC
>CANQFH010000042.1 GCA_947598425.1 uncultured Bacilli bacterium
ATGAAAAGTTATATTATAATATTGAAAAGCAAAGAAAGATTTTTTCCCGAAAATATTGTCAATGATAATGACGCAATTATTCTACCAAAAATTATCAGACGAAATTTTCAACAAAAATATTTTAGAATATGTTCGGTCCCTAAAACGACTATTCTAAGATATTTTTTTATTGACATTTTTAACTCTTTTGCTATAATAATTTACAGTCATTTTGGAGGGGTTATATGAATTCAGAGAGATTATTTAAAGTATTAGAAAGTATACAAAAAGACGCTAGTGATATATATTATGATTTATCTAAAGATCAACAATATCATATTCATGAATTAATGAATTATCGTGATACTTTAACTAAATTAGTAGATTTATTAAATGATACTAGTGATAAATATTATAGATTTGTTAAACTTAATTATTTAAAACTTAAAATTAAAAACGTCTTAATTTATTTATTTATTATTATTTTTAGGATTACCTTTAGGTTTATTTTTACCGTTAAGAATTACTAATATTATTATCTATTATTTAATTATTATTTTATCTACAATAAAATTAACTTATTTTACTCCGACTGATAATGTTAATACGATAGAGTTACAAACTAAAGTTAATACTTTATATAATACTCTTATGAATAGTTGTTCATTCTTAGATAAAAAATTAGATCAAGAATTAGTAGAGGTTGAAAATATTCTAAATAATAATTCTTTTGCTGAAAGACTAGATAATAAGAGTTATTGTTTAATATCAAATGAACAAATTGAACAATTATTAGAGGGTAAAATTGAAAATATTGATGGTCGTAATGTTCTTGATTATCCTGAAGATTATCAACAAGGTTTTATTTATTTCTTACAAGAATATCTAAATACTGATGAAACTGATTTAAATAAACTAGTAGCTAGATATTTAAATGAAGAAGGTAAAATTCTTACTAGAACTAAAAAATAGTGTAAAAATGTGTAAAATGTTTTAAAAATTAATATTCAAAAAAAGGAAATTGCGGGTGTAGTTATAATATATATTAGTAGAGGGAAGGATTATGCAATTAATTAGTGAAGATAAAATTAATGAGATTAGAAATTCAGCAGATATTGTTAATATTATTTCTGAATATGTACCATTAAGATTAAAAGGTAAAAATTATTTTGGAATATGTCCTTTTCATGATGATCATACTCCAAGTATGTCTGTATCGAAAGAAAGACAATTATTTAAATGCTTTGTATGTAATAAAGGTGGTAATGTATTTACTTTTGTTAAAGATTATTTAAATATTAATTATGCTGAAGCCGTAAAGTTAGTTGCTGACAAAGTTGGTATCCCTCTTAATATTGATACTGTGAAACATTCTAAGCATCAAAAAGAATATGAAATAATGGATTTTGCTACTAAAATATTTCAAAATAATTTAAATAGTAAAGAAGGTCTTAAAGCTAAAGAATATTTAGAATCACGAAATATTAATGAAAGTATTATTAATGAATTTAAAATCGGTTATTCTTTACCTGATAAAGATTATTTATGTAATGCCCTAACTAAAAAAGGTTATGATATAAATAAGTTAGATGAATTAGGATTAATAGGTAAAGATGGTTTAGTTGGTTATGATAAATTTGTTAATAGAATAATGATTCCTATTACTAATTTAGAAGGTAGTCCGGTTGGATTTACTGGAAGAATTTTTAATGGTGAAAGTAGTTCTAAATATATAAATACTAAAGAAACTAGTATATATAAAAAAGGAAATATCATATTTAATTACTATAATGCCAAAAATTATATTCGAGAAGAAAAGATGGCAATTATTGTTGAAGGTAATATGGACGCCATTAGAATGTATTCGAGTGGTATTAAAAATGTTTTAGCTTTAATGGGAACTGTGATTACAAAAGAACAAATAGATATTTTAAAAAAGTTAAGAGTACCTATTGTTCTTATGTTAGATAATGATAATGCTGGAGAGGTAGCTACCTTAAATGTTGGAGATGAATTATTTAAAAATAATATTGATACTAAAGTAGTAAGGCTAAATGGCGCTAAAGATCCTGATGAATATATTGTTAAATATGGTATAGATGCTTTTAAAGATACCATTATCCATAGTAGACCCTTTTTTGATTATAAATTAAATTATTTAAAAGAAAATAAAGATTTGAATAATACGGAAGAATTAATTAATTATGTTCGTGATGTGATTAAATTATTAGAGGGTAAAGATAATCTAACTAAAGAAATTACTTTACAAAAGTTAAGTAAAGAGTATAATCTAGATTATGAAATATTAAAGAAAGAAGTAGTATTTGATGAAGAAAAGAAAGAACCTAAGGTAATTAATCATAATAAAATAAATAATAAATATCAGATCATAGTAAATGAATTATTATATTATATGATGAGTGATAGTAAATATATTAAGATATTTAATAAGAGAGTTGGTTTTTTAAAAAATAGTATTGAACGTAATTTATTATGTGAAATAGAGTATTATATATCTAAACATTCTAAAATTAATTTAGCTGATTTTATAAGTTATGCTGAAGAAGATGATAATATTAAAGATTTAGTTAATAATATAATTGGAAGTGTTAGTATAGATGAGTTAGATGATAAAATATTTTTAGAATATTTAGATGCTTTAGATAAATTATTGAAGAAAGAAAATATTGAACAAATCAAAGAGAAAATTAATAAATCAACAGATATTAATGAACAAATAGAGAATATTAATAGACAAATAAATTTATATAGAAAAATGTTAAATGAGAAGAAGGATGTGTAGAAATGGTCGAAATAAAGACATTGGAAGAAAGAAAAAAAGAATTAATTAAGAAAGGTGAAGAAGTAGGTTATATTACTTTTGAAGAATTAGCTGCTAGTTTAAAAGGATTAGAAATAGATAATGATGCCTTAGATGATTTATATAATTCTTTTGTTGATGCTGGTATTTCTGTTATAACTGAAGAAGATGCGGAAAATGCTGATGCTAGTGGTGGTGACTTTGCTACCTTAACTGAAGAACCTTTAATATTAGATGATGCTGAGATTACTAAAGATGTTAATATTAATGATCCAGTGAGAATGTATTTAAAAGAAATAGGAAGAATTAGTTTATTATCTAATGAAGATGAAATGAATATTAGTATGCGTATTGCTGATGGTGATGAAGATGCGAAAAGATTACTTGCTGAAAGTAATTTAAGATTAGTAGTAAGTATAGCTAAAAGATATGTAGGTAGAGGTTTATTATTTTTAGATTTAATTCAAGAGGGTAATATTGGCTTAATGAAAGCAGTTGAAAAATTTGATTATGATAAAGGTTATAAATTTTCTACTTATGCTACTTGGTGGATTAGACAAGCAATAACTAGAGCCTTAGCGGATCAAGCTAGAACTATCAGAGTACCAGTACATATGGTAGAAACAATTAATAAAATGGTTAGAGTTCAAAGGCAAATGACTTTGGAATTAAATAGAGAACCATCTGATGAAGAAATAGCTAAGAAGATGAATATTTCTGTAGATAAGGTCCGTGAAGTCATGAAAATAAGTCAAGAACCAGTATCTTTAGAGACTCCAATTGGAGAAGAAGATGATTCTCATTTAGGAGATTTTCTTAAAGATGAAGGTAGTTTATCTCCAGAAGAATATACTGAAAATGAAATCTTAAAAGAAGAAATAAAAGAAGTATTACAAACATTACAACCAAGAGAACAAGAAGTATTAGAACTGAGATTTGGTTTAGTAGATGGTATTTGTCATACTCTAGAAGATGTTGGTAAAAGATTCAATGTCACAAGAGAGCGTATTAGACAAATAGAAGCTAAAGCTTTAAGAAAGCTACGTCATCCATCAAGAGCTAAGAAGTTAAGAGATTTTTTAGATAACTAATGAATAGTGAAAGAATTAAAGCCATTGCTAAAATGGTTAATCAAGATGATATTGTCTTAGATGTTGGTTGTGATCATGGTTATTTAGGCATGTATTTATTAAAAAATAATCTATGTTCTAAAGTATATGCCAGTGATATTAGTAATAATGCCTTAGATGTTGCTAAAAAAAATTATCAAAAATATCATTTAGATATTCCTTGTTATTTATCTGATGGCTTAAATAATATTGATGTTTCATTTAATACTTTAGTAATATCTGGTATGGGTACAAGTACAATTTTAAAAATATTAGATAATCCTAAAATACCTAATAAATTAATATTAGGTAGTAATAATGATTATTATAAATTAAGAAAAGGTATTTATAAATTAGGTTATTATATTAAAGAAGAAGTAGTAATATTAGAAAATAAACATTATTATGTTATTATAACTGCAATTAAAGATAATAAAAAAGTATCTTATAAAGAATTATTATTTGGAAAAAGTCATAATAAAGAATATTATCAATATTTGTATCATAAAAATCAAGATATTATTAAAAAAGTACCATTATTAAAAAAGTTAAAATTAATATATGAAAATAAATTATTAAAAGGTCTTATTGAAAAAAAGTAGGACCTTTTGTATTGATATTATTAATTTTTTCTTTAAGAGGTTTTAAATTTTTCTCTTTATTAGTAATAATTCTTTTAGTAGTATTATTACTTAAATCTTTAATAATGTTAATTGCATTTCTAGCATTATTCATAAGCGGCTTAGCTTCTTTATAAAGAGGGATAACTTCATTAATAACCCCTAAAGTTTTCGATAATCCTCCAATCATTTTTCCTAAAGAAAAACTTGGTCTTGGTCCAAACATAAAACCACCTATAATATTTTATGCTTCAAACTACTAGAAACACACAAATATTTATGCTATACTTTTATTAAAGTAAAGATAGGAGTCCTAGTATGAGTGAAAAAGCTAAAAAGAAACATATTAATTTTTCCTTAACTAGTTTTTTTCGTAATGTTATATTAGTTATTTTTTCTATTTTTTCTTATGCTTTTATTGGCGTAAAAGCAGTTACTTATGATTTATTTGTTTATATATATAATAGTTTAAGTTGGCGTTTAGATAAAGCTTATAAAAGAACTAAAGAAGTCTTAGGAACTAATCATATTGATTATGAAGATAAGAAGAAAAAGAAAGAGAAGACTTATAATTATAGTTCAAAAACTTTAGCTAAATTAGAGGCTGATTATCAAGAATTAGTAAGAGATTTACAAACTACTGGAGCTACTAGAAGTAAAGAAGTTAACGTTTATCGTTTTAAAGTAAGAGATCAACAAGGTAAAATTATTACCGGAACCATGAATGGTTTTTCTAAGTTAGATATTAATGCTTTTTTAATGAATGAAGGCTATCAAGTATATAGTATTAAAACTAGTAAATGGATTAATTTTCTCTATAAAGAATCTTCTTTTGGTAATCCTAAAATGTCTACTAAAGAATTAATATTTTGGTTAACACAATTATCTACTTATTTAAAAGCCGGAATTACTTTAAATGATTCTGTAAAAATATTAACTAAACAAATGACTAATAATAAGAGCAAAGCTCGAGTATTTCAAGCAATATCTTATGAGTTAACTTTAGGAGCATCTTTTTCTAATGCTTTAGAGAAACAAGGAACTATGTTTCCTCCTTTACTTATTAATATGGTTAAAGCTGCTGAAGCCAGTGGTACTTTAATTGAAACTCTAGAAGATATGGCGCAATATTATACTGAAGTAGATGATACTAAGAAACAAATGAAGAGTGCGATGACTTATCCTGCTATCGTTAGTGTTTTTGCTACAGCCGTAATTACTTTTATATTAGTATTTATAATTCCTAAATTTGTCGAAATATATGAAAAAAATGCCATTGAAATATCCGGAATTACAGCTTTTATAATTAATTTAAGTAAATTCTTAAAAGAAAATATTGTTAGTATTTTAGGCTTTTCTATCTTAGGAATTATTATTATCGTTGTAGCTTATAAGAATATTAAATCTTTTAGAAGAAGTGTTCAAGTCTTATTAATGCATATCCCTGTTATTAAAGATATTATTATTTATAATGAATTAGCTATTTTTACTAAGACTTTTGCTTCTTTATTAAAGAATAATGTCTTTATTACTGAAAGTATCGATATTTTAAGTAAGATAACTAATAATGAAATTTATAAAGGTATTTTATATCGGACAATTAATAATATTGTTAAAGGTGAAAAAATTAGTGAAGCTTTTAAAGATCATTGGGCTGTCCCTGATGTGGCTTATTTTATGATTGTTACTGGTGAATCTACTGGAGAACTTGCTAATATGATGCAAAAGGTTAGTGAATATTATCAAGGATTACATAAAAATATTATTAATAATTTAAAATCATTTATTGAACCAGTATTAATAAGCGTTTTAGCTTTAGTAGTTGGTGGTATTATTATTGCTGTTGTTATTCCAATGTTTGGTATGTATAATGAAATAATGTAGGGGGATTTATGAGTATATTAATATTTGTTTTAGGTGCTATTTTTGGCTCATTTTTCTTAGTAGTAGCTGAAAGAGGAGTCAGAAGAGAAAATATGACTACTAGTCGGAGTCATTGTGATCATTGTCAACATATTCTTAAATGGTATGATTTGATACCTATATTATCCTTTATCTTCTTAAAAGGACGTTGTCGTTATTGCCAAAATAAAATAAGTATAATTAATTTATTAATGGAATTAGTAACATCTTTATTATTTTTAATTGGTTACTTATATTTTGGTTTCACTATTAAATATGCTATTTACTTAGTTTTAATCTCTTTAGCCCTAATTATTTTTATTACAGATTTTAAATATATGATTATTTTAGATACTCCTTTAATTGTTAGTAGTATTCTTTTAATTATTTTAAAATATTTTGAAGTCGGTTTATTAAATAGTATTTATGCTATTATCTATGGAATTGTTTTATTTATTATTATGTATTTAATTAAATTATTGGGAGATAAAATATATCATCGAGAATCTTTAGGAGGAGGAGATATTAAATTAGCATTCTTAATGGGCCTTACTTTAGGTTATCCAGGTATTGGTCTAAGAATGGGTTTAATCTCTTTAATTTTAGCATCATTTTTAGCTCTTCCTTATGCCATGGCCCAAGTTTATTTAATTAAAAAAAATGAACTTCCATATGGTCCATTTTTAATCGCATCAACAATTATGATATTTGTTTTCTTTGATAAATTTGTTAATGTCTTATTATTGTTTTCATTATAAGAAATATGCTATTACACCGGCAGCAAAACTAGCTAACATTAATATTAACATAATCCATACTAGAATCTTTCTAGTTTTTTTGTTCATAACAATCCCACCTAACAATTAAATATTATCATATTTTAGTTCTTTTTAAAAGTCTTTTCGCATATTCTTAAGTGGTGAATAATATGCATAGTTTAATTAAAGTAAAGAATAAAAAAGTATTAGTAGCAAGTATTTTGATATTATTAGGGATTATAATTGGGGTAATTTATTATAATTTATTAACTAGTGAAATAAAAAATAATATTATCTATACTTTAAATAATAGTAATAGTTTTATATATAATAGTATTATTAAAGACTTATTATTAACTTCTTTAACCTTAGTAACTTCCTTCTTTCTAGTGGGATTATTTATTGGAATCATTTATTTAATATATGAAGGAATGTCAATTGGTTTATTAATAGCAATTTTCTATAATACTTATAAATTTAAAGGGTTATTATTTATATTAATATATATTATTATAAATAAATTATTAATTTTATTTTTATTAACATTATTTATCTTTAAAATAATTAATATTTCTCGTTATGTAGTAGGATTATTTATATATAAGAAAGATAATTATTTAAAAGAAAAGATCTTTATTAATTTTAAGAAAAGTTTATTTATTATTATATTAATATTAATTGTCAATGTTATTTTATATTTTATCTCTCCAATCCTATCTGGTGTTTTGACAAATATCTTAAAATAGAGTATAATACAGACTTAATTAAAGGGAAGGGGTATTGATTATGAATAATAAAATATACCAAAAACCTATAGAAGAAGTTTTAGATAGACTAGATTCATGTGATAAGAAAGCTGTGTTACTGGGAGGAGTTTTTTCTTCTGGGAAAACTACTATTTTAAATAATTATGAAAGTAGTAATAATTTGGTTATTAATGTTAGTCCTAATTATTTAGATAAAACTATCTTTCCAAGTGTTTTAATATCTAATTTATGGTATATAATATTAATATTAAGAAAAATATGTAAATATATTCAAAAACATGATAATAATAATTATTTTTCTATCGTCTTTTTTCATAAAAAATTAAATATCTTATATAATGATATTTATAATTCTTTTATGGTGTCTGATTATTATCATTTAAATAAATATCAAGAATATCTGCAACATCCCGAACTTTTAGTAGAAGAATTTATTAGTTTTTATAAAAATTATGGATTATTAACTTTAATTATTGATAATTTTGATACATTTGCTTGTCCTCATGAAATATATCAACAAGGCGTATATAATGTATTAAAAAAATATTTATATACTATTTATGCTATTTCTGATAGTAGTATTCTTAATGATAAAAAAGAGATTAAAAGATTGAAGAAAAATAATGATGTCATATTAATTGGATATAATTTTAATATTGAAGTTATTAAAGAAATAATTGATTTACATACTTTACATTTAATTAATGATGATTTTAGTAAAAGAATTAGATTTATTATTAATGATAAATTTTTAGAAGAATTAATTAATTTATGTAATGGTAATATTAATTTATTAAAGAATATCTTTTATTGTTTTTATTTAAGTATTGATAATTTAAATGAAAATGAATATGAACAATATTTGTTAAATTGTTTAAATGATATTAAAACTCAAAATACTTTAGTTAGAAAAAGTAAACTATTTATTTAAAATTCTTGACTCGAGACTGCTGAAAAAGTCAAAAAAATTTTCATATTTTTCGTTTTTTGTCAAAAATTTGAGCAAAAAAAATAAAAGTTAATATTTTTTCCTTTATTTTAACTCTTATTCTTTTCTTCTTTTTCTAGTTTTTCTTCTCTTAATTTCCTTATTCTCTTTATATTTGTTAAAAAGAGCGTACTTGCCCCTTGTATTGTTATTCCTAGTTTTCCACATCCTATCGCTGTTTTCA
>CANQFH010000043.1 GCA_947598425.1 uncultured Bacilli bacterium
CCAACATCTAAATCAACATCATCTTGAATAATTAAGATATCTTCAATATTTATTTTATAAAATTTAACTACTTTACTTACTGCTAAGCCAGATAAATTCATATATGTAAGTGGTTTAATAAAAATAACTTCTTCATTATTTATCTCGGTTTGATAAAAATAAGATTCCATTTTAGATTTAAAATCTACTTTACCTAAATAATTATCTAATACCATAAATCCAATATTATGTCTTGTATTTTTATATTCTCTACCTGGATTACCAAGTCCTACTACTAATTTCATAATTCCTCCTTAAATATATTTTGATATGTTTTTCTATTATTGATATTAATTGGATTATTTATAATAACACCCATTTTAGCATCTTTAACACATTTAACTAAAGCAATATATGGTTTATTAAATTCTTTAGTATTAATCAAAGTCACTTCTTTAACTCCAACTTTATACTTATTAGCTAAAATTATGATTTCATCTAATCTATTAACACGATGTACTAAATAAAATATACCTTTACTATTTAAATGCGACCTAACTATTTTAAATATATCTTCTAAAGTAATTAATACTTCATGTCTTGCAATTGATAAGGTATCATTATCATTAAGAGACTTCTTATTAGCTACTTTAAAATATGGTGGGTTGCAAGTAATTATATCATATTTTTTATTTTTTATAAAGTCTTCTATTTCTTTAATATCAGCATTATATAGTGTAATTTGTTCATTTTTATTATTATAAATAATACTCTTATAAGCCAAATCATAAATGCTTTTTTGGACTTCAAAGGCATCAATATGAGCCTTAGTTTTAGTTGTTAATATTAAAGGTATAGCAGCATTTCCAGTACATAAATCTAAAATTTCTTGAGTATTATTAAATAACTTTACATATTCCGCTAATAAAATAGAATCAAGTGAAAACTTAAAATTATTGGGACTTTGATATATTTTTAAATTATAATCAAATAAATCATTCAATACCATTCTCATTATTAAAATCTATTTCCTCTTTATTACTTTCAACTAAAACCTTACATTTACGATTTAAAATATCTACACTAATAACTTTACCTTCACCATTTTTAGTTTTAATGACATCTCCTACTAAAGGCAGATTATAACTACATTCTTGATAAGCTTCATCTTCATATTGTAAACAACATAGTAAGCGGCCACACAAACCATTGATTTTGGATGGATTAAGTGCTAAATTTTGATTCTTAGCCATATTCATTGAAATAGCATCAATATGATTTAAAAATCTTTGACAACATATTTTTCGACCACAAACACCATAACCACCAATTTCTTTTGCTTTATCTCTAGCTCCAATCTGACGCAACTCAATTCTAGTATGATATATTCCTGCTAATTTTTTAGCAAGTTCTCTAAAATCAATTCTTTCATCAGCAACAAAACTAAATAACAATTGACCTCGATCAAAAGTAAATTCAGCATTAATAACATTCATATTTAATTCTAATTTATTTACTAATTCTCGGCATTTACTAAGTGCTATATTACTTTCTTTTAATAATTTATAATATGTTTCTTCATCTTCACTTGTAGCTTTTCTTAAGATACTTTTATATTCTATATCTTCTTTATTTTCTAATATATTATTAACTTTACCATATTGTAATCCTCTTTCAGTTTCCACAATAACATAATCACCAATATGATAATCATCACCAATAAAATAATAACTTTTACCATTATCTTTAAAATTAACACTATAAATCATTATTTATTCCATCCATTTCTATAACAAACTTATCTAATAGTAGGTCGGTATTAACATTATAAGTTAACTCTTTTAAAAACTCAATTAAGAGATTAATTTTCTTTTGTAAGTTATCAACACTTAATTTATGTAAATAATCTAATTTTAAAAAAGAATCATTTATTTTATATCTACTACTTAACTCATCATTATATATATCTAATATTATTTGAAATATTTTCTTAATATCTTCTTTTTCCAAATCACTTAGATATACTCTATTATACAAAATTAATTCTTTTTTTTCTATTTCTAATTTTTGTAAATAATTATTAATTATCTCAAGATATTTATGATAAGTATCCATATCTATATCATACTTTTCATTCTCTTCATTATTAAATAATACCTCGATAACTTGAGTTCTGCTTTTAATTGTTAACATAACATTATCTTTATCATTAGTAAGAAAGAATCCAATTACTTTACCTGTTGGTTCTTCCAAAAATTTTAACATTGTATTAGCAGCTTCTTTATTCATCTTCTCAGCATTTTTAATAATATATATTGATTCTTCAGTATATTGGCTATCTTTTGAAAAAAAGTGCTGTAATTCTAAGATTTGTTCCTTTTTAATAAAATTACCATCGGGATTAATTATTTTTAAACTAGGTAAATTATTTAAATCAATTAAATGACATAAAGAACATTTATTGCAATTAGAGGAGTATTCTTCTTGGCAAAAAATGTTTTTTATAACATTTAAAAGAATTTCTAAACATTTAGAAATATTATTAGTAGAAAGCAAATAAGCATGAGCTAATTTCTTCTCATGATAATAATTAACTAATTTTTCTAACTCACTACTATTTATAATAAACCTCCTAATGAATGATAAATAAAAGTGCAAACAAAGATAATAAACCAGGTACTCCTAAAAATGAAGTTATTAAAATAGTCATAACATTTATAGGTAAAAAAATACCAACATTTTTTAAAATTACATTTACACCATATATGATTCCAAATGCAAATACTACTTTTTTTAGGATTGTACCCAATTTTTTCATATAATCACCCATTTAATTTTATGAGTAATATTATCTTTTTATTCACTTATTTTCTTACGATCTTCTAATGCTTTATCAAGAGTTATAATGTCTAAATAATCTATTTCAGCTCCCATTGGAATACCATAAGATAATCTAGATATTGTTACATCTTGTTTTTCAAAAATTTTTTTAATATATAGAGTTGTTGTCTCACCTTCAATAGAACTCTTTAAAGCTAAGATTAACTCCGGATGATCTAATTCACTTACTCTTTTTACTAAAGAAGCAATGTTAATATCTTCAGGGCCAATACTATCCATCGGAGATATTAAACCATTTAATACATGATAAACTCCTTTATAATTGCCAACTTTTTCAAATGAAAAAACACTCTTATAATCTTCAATAACACAGATTAAATTTTTATCTCGAGCAGGATTAGCACAAATATTACATATTTCGTCTTCACATAAATGACCACATATCTTACACTTATGCAACTTCTCTTTAGCATTAACTAAAACTTCAGCATATTCTTTAACATCTTTTTCAGCAAATTCTATTGTCGCTAAAGCCATTCTTTCCGCTGATTTATCACCAATACCTGGTAACTTTTTATAAAAATTTATTAATTTTTGTAATAATTCTGGATATATCATAATTACATTAACCCATCTAATGCCGAAGCATATTGTCCCATTTTATCATTTATAGCATTATTTATTTGAATAAATGCATCTTTGGTAGCAATTTGAATCATATCTTCTAATATTTCTTTTTCATCTTCATTGATTGCACCATCTTTTAATATTTTAACTTTTTTAATTACTCTAGCTCCGTTAAATGTCATTTCAACCCATTCTGATTTACCAATGAATTCCATTTTTTCTAACTCTTCTTTTTTATTTGTAATATCTCTTTGCATTCTTTGTGCTTGAGCCATTAAATTTTGCATATTCATCTAAATCACCTCCTTTAATAATTATCTATATATAATTTTATCACATTTTAATTTAAATTAAACTATTTCTATCTTAGATGCATCAAAGATATCATTTAATAGATGCTCATCATTTTTTACTGGCATCTTTTCTTCAATATAAGAATAGCCTTTTTTATTTTTAATATTTTCAATATATTTATTTTTTTCTTCTAGCCATCTTTTTTCACTTATAAAAATAATTTTATAATCAGAATTTAATTCTTTATTTATTAATTCTTCAACTTCATCTAAATCATTAATTGCATGAGCAACATTATGCTCATTATGACAAGTAAAGATAATATTGGTATCAGAAGCCGCAACAACTTGGCTATCAATTAAAATAGCTTTTATTTTGCCGGGTATATCTTGTAAAAATAAGTTATCAAATGCACTTTTTAGTGATTCTAAATATTTTTTTTGTGCATTAACAAAACAATTATTAATTCTGATATTTACTAATTCATCGCTTAACTCATTTGATGGTGTTACATTCATTTTTTCTTTCAAAACTTCTTCTGGAACTTCTTTTTGAGGCTCCGGAATTACTTCTTCATTTTTAATATTAGAGGTATTTAAATATTCTAGCAAAATCATCTCTAATATGGTATAAGAATCAACATTTATATTTATTTTATTCAAACTATCAGCCATGGCTAAAACTAGGTTTTTATATTCAAAGTAATTTAATCTTTGATAACGACTAGTTAATTTAATATTTTTAGCTCTATTACTTGCAACATCAATTATTTTCTTAATCAAAGTTTTATAATCAACAGCCCGATTTCGAAAGTCATTTATTAATTCTAAAGTTTTTTCAACATCATTTTCTTCTAAATCATTTAATAAATCATTGACACTTTTTAAAGATATAGTCTTAACAACGCTTTCAATTAATTCTAAAGTAATCTCTTCATTAGATTTTGATAATTGATCTAAAAGACTTAAAGCATCCCGCATCCCACCTTCAGATAGATAAGCAACTTCCTCTAGAGCTTCATCATTTATTTTTATATCTTCTAATTCACATATTCTTTTTAAAGCTTTAGTTATATCAGAAACTTTTATTTTTTGAAAATCAAATCTTTGACACCTAGATAAAATTGTAATTGGAACATTTTCAATATTAGTTGTAGCTAAAATAAATATAGCATGAGCTGGAGGTTCTTCCAAAGTCAAAAGTAAGGCATTGAAAGCACTAGTTGTAAGCATATGAACTTCATCAATAATATATACTTTATATTTTCCATTTGTGGGAGTTAACTTTATGTTATCAATTAAATTTCTTATTTCATCAACACCATTATTAGATGCAGCATCAATTTCTATTATATCCGGATTTTCTTGGAAGTTTTTACAAAACTCACATTCCCCACACGGCGAACCATCTTTTTGATTTAAACAATTAATGGCTTTAGCAAAAACCTTAGCAGTACTAGTTTTACCAGTACCACGGGGGCCAGAAAATATATAAGCATGAGATATATTATTATGAATAATTGAATTTTTTAAAGTTTTAATAATATATTCTTGACCAATTATGTTTTCAAAGTTATTTGGGCGATATTTTCGATATAATACTTTATAATTCATGATGTAAATTCCTTTCAACAATCTCGTAATTATTATACCATGGTTACAATAATTTTTTAAGTTTTAATGGCGTAAATTATTAAAAAATTTTTTTAATAATATCTGATAGTCTTTTTTTAATTTATTACAATCATTAGTTTGCACAAATTTACTACAATTTGTATTAACATCTTGATCTAATAAATAAACTATTTTTGAAATGCGACTTTCTTTAATTACCGATTGGCACAATTTACATGGTTTTAAAGTTACATACATTTCTAAGCCATCAAGTCGCCAATCTTTTATTTTTCTTTCAGCTTTCCGAATTGCGTTGATTTCGGCATGCCCTAAAACATCATATTTTTTTTGACGATTATTGTGAGCTTTTGCCACTATTTTACCATTTTTAACAATAATACATCCAACGGGTATTTCTTTAGTTTTATAAGCTTTTAGTGCTTCTTGATAAGCTTTATACATATATTGATTTTCACACATATTAAACTCCTAAATAAAAAAGCACACACAAATAGGGATCGATGTGGCTGCTGTCTTCCAACTCTGACCAGGTTACCGATATATTTGTTGTGCATTTAAATAATATCATATCATTAATTTTTTAGCAACTAATTTTTAAATTTATTATATTATGTAAACCAATTATTTCCCGGGAAATATTTTTTTAAATAATTAAACCATTTTTAATTACAAATATTTATTATTTTGTTAATTTTAAACATTCATAATGTTTCACGTGAAACATTATGAATAAATATTATAATTTGAATAAAACAATTATAATAACAATTAATTTATTTTAAATATATTTATAATTCTTATAAAAGATTTTAACAGAACATCAATATTATGTAAACTAATTATTTCCTGGGAAATAATTAGTACATTTAATTTCAAATTAATGTAATTTACTATTTATATGTTTCACGTGAAACATATAAGCTTTGTTAAAATAATAAGTGTAATAATTTAAAGCAATATAATTAATTAATAGAAATAATGATTAATTACAATGAATGTATTAGTTGATTATTATTCAATGTTTCACGTGAAACATTGAATAATACAAAAATATTAAGCTTTAAATATTAGTAAAAACCATTATCATAAAATATTATAAATATATGGATTGTTAGAATGTTAAAAAATATTTTTATCATAAGTAAGCCTAGTAGCTTAAAATAGAAGTTCTTTAAATTAATGTAATTTTACTAATATTATTTCACGATGTTTCACGTGAAACATCAAACTAAACATAAATATCATAATAAAATATTATAAGTATTATGTAAACCAATTATTTCCCGGGAAATAATTTTAATGCTAGAATCATAAAAAATGTTCCCTTAATCGGAAACATTTTCATCTTCTATCTCTTCTGGTACTTTATCAACAATACTAACGGTTGCAACTAATTGGTTTTCTCTTAATGATATTAATCGTAATCCTTGAGTAACTCTACCAAGTAAAGAGATTTGATCAACTGGAAGCTTAATAGTTATACCAGCATTTGTCATAATAACAACGTCTTTATCATCTGCAACAACTTTAACTGCTAATAAGTTGCCATTCTTTTCTGTAACATTTAGAGCAAGGACGCCTTTGCTACCACGTTTGGTTTCTCTAAATTCACAAACTTTAGTACGTTTACCATAACCTTTCTCTGTTACTAGTAAAATAGTTGATTCTTCATTAACAACTTCGCAACAAATACAACTACCACCATCTAAATTAATACCCTTAACACCGGTAGCAGTTCTACCCATAGGTCTAATCTCATTTTCATTAAATTTAACCATACGACCACGATCAGAAGCTAAAAGTATTAAATCATCACCTTTTGTCTTTTTAACATCTAATAATTCATCATTATCATTCAAATTAATACATAATTTACCAGAATTTCGAATATTATCAAATTCACTAATAATTGTCTTTTTAACAACACCTTTTTTAGTAGCGAACATTAAGTATTTATATTCATCATCTTTATTAACTTTGATTATAGCATTTATCTTTTCATCTTTTTCAATTTGTAATAAATTAATGACTGGAATACCTTTAGATTGACGACTAAACTCAGGAATTTCATAACCTTTCAAACGATAAACTTTACCTTTATTAGTGAAGAACATTATATAATCATGAGTAGATAAATTAATTAAATGCTCAACGTAATCTTCATCATTAGTAGTAAGTCCCTTAATACCAATACCACCACGATTTTGAACTTTGAAAGTATCATTAGTAGTTCTCTTAATATAACCTTTGTTAGTAAGAACTACCATTATATCTTCTTCAGGTATTAAAGATTCATCTTCAATATATTCGATAGCGGACATATCAATCTTTGTTCTTCTATCATCACCATATTTATCCTTTATTTCTAATAACTCTGTTTTTATAATGCCTAATATCTTCTCTCTAGAAGCTAATATTTCTTTATATTCTTCAATTTTCTTTAATAATTCTTGTAATTCTTCTTCTATCTTAGCTCTTTCCAAACCAGTTAAACGACGTAATTTTAATTCTAAGATAGCATCAGCTTGAACGTCAGTTAAAGAATACTTTTTCATTAACATTTCTTTAGCAATTATATCAGTTTCGCTTTCTCTAATAATTTTAATAAAATCATCTAAATTATCTAAAGCAATCTTATAACCCTCTAAGATATGGACTCTTTTTTGAGCTTTATCTAAGTCAAATCTAGTTCTTCTAATAATAACTTCTTCTTGATAATTAATATATTTAGCTATAATATCTTTTAATCCTAATGTTCTAGGCACTTGATTATCAATCATTAAGAAAATAATACCATAACTAAGTTGGAATTGCGTATGCTTATATAAATTATTTAATACAACTTGAGGATTAGCATCTTTCTTTAAAGTAATAGTAATTTTAATACCATTTTTTAAATCAGTATGATAATCAGCAATACCTTCAATTGTTTTATTATGTACTAATTCAGCCACTTTATTTTTTAATTCGGATACATTTACTCCATAAGGTACTTCATCAACAATAATATAATGTTTACCATCTTTTTCCTCAATTGTGGCTTTACTTCTAATAGTAATGGTACCTTTTCCAGTTTCATAAGCCTTCTTAATACCACTATTGCCTAAGATAATACCTCCAGTTGGAAAATCAGGACCTTTAATATATTTCATTAATCCATCAGTATCAATATCTGGATTATCAATATAAGCAACACATCCATCAATTACTTCACCCAAATTATGAGGTGGAATATTGGTAGCCATACCTACAGCTATACCCATTGTACCATTTACTAAAATATTTGGATAACGTGATGGTAATATTTCTGGTTCAGTTTCGGATTCATCAAAGTTTGGAACAAAATTAACGGTATCTTTATTAATATCTCTTAATAATTCTAAAGATATTTTAGATAATCTAGCTTCAGTATAACGATAAGCCGCTGCTCCAGCACCAGCAATGTTACCAAAGTTACCATGGCCATCTACTAACATATTCCGATAACTAAAGTCTTGAGCCATTCTAACCATGGCTTCATAAATACTTGAATCACCATGTGGATGATATTTTCCCATTACT
>CANQFH010000044.1 GCA_947598425.1 uncultured Bacilli bacterium
AAAGATGCTCCAACTATAAGTGAATTCTATATTGGTAATAATTCAGGCCCAGAGTATATAAATACTAGAGAAGTACCATTCTATTTAAAATGGGATGATGAAGACGTTGAAGAATATTGTATAACAGAAGATGATAATTATAATAATTGTACATGGCATAAAACTAATGAAAGTGAAATAATGGTAATAAATAATATCAAAGAAATAAGAGGAACAGTAACAATACCAAGTACTAATCAAAGATATGTATATCATGTATATATCAAAGATGATTTTAATAATGTTAGTAGTTATGGAACAGATGAGATAACTTTAGATACAACAATAAATGATATAAGTAAGGTTCATATTGGAGGAAGTAGTAATCCAACATATGTAACAAGTAGTAATCAACCAGTATATATAGAATGGTCAGATAATGATATAGTAAAATATTGTGTATCTACAAGTAATAATTGTACCCCAAATAAAACAATAAGTGGAGGAGCAACAAGTGTAACTAGTGAAAATATTAATATAGGAAGTAATGATGGTACAAAAACAGTATATGTAGTTATTGAAGATCAAGCAGGAAATACTAAAACTAAAAGTGATAGTGTAATACTAGATACTACAAATCCAACATTAACATTAAATACTCCAACAATAAATGAAACAAGTATCGTAGTGCCATTTACAGCAAGTGATACCAATGGCATAGCAAATATAACTTGTAGTGGAGCAACGTGTAGTTGTAATTTAAATGCAAATAAAACAGGAACAAATTGTACATTTGGTAGTTTAACTGCTGGAACAAGATATAATAATACTTTAAATATAACAGCGACAGATAATGCTGGTAAAACAACAACCAAAAGTGGTGATTGGACAACAAAAGATAATAAAGCATCAGCATATATCGAAAAATTGCCAACATCAACAACAAAAGGATTAAATAGAACAATTCAAGGCGGTATGTGGCGGTATCAAGGAACACAGGGAAATGTTGATAATTATATCTGTTTTGGAACCGATAGTAAAGAAATATGTACATCCAATTCCGACATTTATATGTATCGAATTATTGGTATAGTTCAAGATAGCACCGATACAACAGTATCTAAAGGAATGATTAAAGTAATCAAACAAACTCCACTAAAAGAAGGAATCGTAGCCATATTTGCATGGGATATATCTCCAAATAGTGTAATATGGTCAGATAGTTATTTAAAGAAAAGATTAAATGGTGAAAGTAATAGAACTGTTCCTGGAAGTCAGGGAGATACTGACATCTTTTTAGGAACTTCCAGTCTATATAATAAATTATATCCATATGTCATAAATACTACTTGGATCAATAAAATAGTGAATAAAAAATGGTATTATGGAGATATACATGATAACTTTAAGCCAACAACTGCTCAAGAAATGTTTAATCAAGAATATGGAATAACTGTAGCGAAAGATTACACTGGAACAGCAAAAAAATGGTCTCAAACATCTGATGAATTTAAAATAGGACTTATGTCACTAAGTGATTATTATTGGTCAGTATCAGCAATTGGAGTTGATTGTTCTCAAGTTAGCAATCGTCAAACTTGTATGAGTTCATGGATACATTTAATTAATAATGGAGGGCCTAATAATAAAGACGAAGGATCTGAATGGACTATGTCTCGTATGGGAATGGTTGGAAATATGAATTTTTATTATGATTCATGGATGATATATTATGTTGGAGATATATCTTTCAATACATTAAATAAGACTTATGCAGTACGGCCTGTCTTCTATTTAACTGCTGATACTGTGATTAAATCTGGAACAGGAAGTGAATCTGATCCCTTTATAATTCAAGCTTGATAGAGAACATTCTCTATCTTTTTTAAATTCAAAATATAAATACTTTTTATTTTATAAAAAATTTGCTATAATAAAAAAGCAATGATAAGATTAGGAGTGAATTTATGGATTTATCATCTATATGGAGTGTTATTACTAAGATTATAGACATTGGTATAATTTGGTTAGCGTTCTATTATATATTAAAAAATGTTAAAAATAATATAAAAATGGTTTTAATTGTTAAAGGCGTTGTAATTATATTATTAATAAAAATATTAAGTGATTTATTAAATTTATATACAGTTGGAGTATTATTAGAATACATTGTATCATGGGGACCTTTAGCTATAATTGTTATCTTTCAACCAGAGATACGAAGTGTCTTAGAATCAATTGGTAGAACTCAATTACTAGGAAGACATAAAATATTAACATTTGATGAGAGAGAAAAGCTTGTCTTTGAAATCATGAAGTCAATTGAATATTTTAAAAAGAATCGTATTGGAGCTTTAATAGTTATTGAAAGAGAAATATCTTTACAAGAATATATGAAAAATTCAACTAAAGTCTATGCTGACTTAACTGATGATTTATTAGAGACAATTTTCTTCCCAAATTCTCCAATGCATGATGGTGGGGTAATTATTCAAGGAGATCGAATTACTTGTGCTGGGGCTGTCTTTAAAACTAGTATGAGCCCTAATGTATCTAAAAGATTAGGTACAAGACACCGTGCTGCTTTAGGTATAGCTGAAGAAAGTGACGCTATTGCTTTAGTAGTCTCTGAAGAAAATGGTCGGATCTCTATTGCATGTAATAATGAATTAAATTATAACTTAACATTAGATGAATTTAGAATGAAGTTAATAGATGAATTAAGTCCAAAAGCTGAAGTATTCTTTGAAGCTGAAGAAGGTGGTGAAGATAATGAGTAAGTTTTTTAAGAAGTTAGGACGAATTATCTTTGCTATTGTTGATTCATTTTTACAATTTATTGATAAAACAATAATTATGCCAATAAGTAGATTAGTATACAATATATCTAAATCTAGTAGTGGTAATAATACTAATTTTAATAAATTGTTAAATCGTCCACAATTTTTAATAATAATGTCTTTAGTATTTGCTATTATTTGTTTTTGGTTAATTGATAATAAAGTAGTTAGTCTTGTCGATAATGAAGCTGAAATTATCAAAAATGTGCCAGTAAATTTAGTATATAATGAAGAGGCTTTTGTAGTTGAAAACGTTCCTGAATTAGTAGATATCACCATATCAGGGCGAAAAAGTGATATCTATTTAGCTAAACAACTAGGAGAATTTGAAGTTGAATTAAATTTATCTAAGTATACAGAAGCTGGTACTTATAAAGTTTATTTCACTTGTTCAGAATCAATTAATTCCGTCGATTATAATTTAAATCCTAACTATGTTAATGTAACAATTAAAGATAGAGTAAGTGAAGAACAAACTGTTACTTATGATTTAGTAGGAACTGATGAATTAGATAAAAAATTAAGTGTTTCTAGTGTATCTTTAGATAGTAGTGAAGTCGTTGTTAAGGGTAGTCAAGATCGTTTAGATGAAATATCATCAATTAAAGCTTTAGTTTCTGTAGCAGGAGATACTTATAAAGAGAAAGGTACATATGAACTTACAAGTATACCTTTAGTAGCTTATGACAAAAATGGTCAAATAATTAAAGATGTTGTCATTGTACCGAAGACTTTAACAGGAACTTTAGTTTTGGATAGTTATAAAACTACCGTACCATTAGCGGTTTATACAACTGGTAAGCTTATAAATGGTAAATCCATTGCGTCCATTACAATCAATAATAACAGTAGTTATTCAGTAGATATTTATGGTGATGAAGAAGATATTAAAGATATTACCAATGTCCCTGTAACAGTTAATATTGATGGCTTAGGTAGTGAATCCGTAATTCATAAAACGGTTGTAATTACTAAGCCAAATGGTGTTCGTGATATTAGTTTAAAAAATGCCACAATTACCGTAACATTTGGTGATGAAGAACAAAAAACTATTGAAATAAATGATATAGGTAATAGAAATAAAGCTGAAGGTTACAGTGCTGTTTTAGTTGGTAGTAGTAATGTTCAAGTTCAAGTAAAAGGTGTTCGTTCAAATATTAATAATATTACTGCAAGTGATATCAAAGCTTATGTTGATTTATCTGGCCTTGGTGAAGGAACTCATGAAGTAGAAGTTAAAGTTGATAATAACAATCCATTAGTAAATTATGTTGTAACTAGCACCATAACTGTTAGAATAACTAAAGATTAAATAAAAAAATAGTTCAGCGCTGAACTATTTTTCTTTGCTTTCAAAGTGATTAAATAAAATACCAATATTTATTAAACCACATATTCCAACAATTGCATATACAATTTTTGGTAACATAGATTCTACTCCAAATAGAGATTCAACTAAATTGAAATCAAAGAAACCAATTAGTCCCCAATTTATGGCACCAATAACTGTAAAAATTAATGTTGTCTTTTGAAATGTTTCCATAATTCACTCACCTTTATTACTAGTATGATAGAAAATTAATTAAATATACATGAATATTTAATTATTATAGAAATAATATTTAATTAGAAAAGGGTGGTTTTTTGAAAAAATTGGCAGTATTATTTTGTATGGCTTTAGTTTTAGTAGGGTGTGCTAAAGAATCTAAAGATGATATTATAAAAGATTTTACAAATAATATTAAAAATGTTAAATCTTATAAAGTTACGGGTAATATGGAAATTAGTAATGATGAAGAAACATTTACTTATAGTTTAGAAAGTTATTATTTAAAAGATAATTATTATAAAGTGATATTAGTTAATCAAACTAATAATCATGAACAAATAATATTAAAGAATAATGAAGATATTTATGTTATAACACCAGCAATTAATAAGAGCTTTAAATTCCAAAGTGAATGGCCAGGTAACTCTAGTCAAGCATATTTACTAGGAAGTTTAGTTACTGATATTGAAAAAGATAAAAATATTGAAGTAAATGAATCTGATGATGGTTATGTTATTAAAGCAAGTGTTAATTATCCTAATAATGCGGAATTAAAATATGAAAAAATATATTTAAATGATGACAAAGAGTTAGAAAAAGTTGAGGTATATAATGACAATGATATAGTTAAGATCAAAGTATTATTTAATACAATTAATATGAAAGCAGGATTAAAAGAAAGTGATTTTAGATTAGAAGATTATGTTAAAGAAGAAGAAAATAACAATGATGTAAATAATAAAGAAGAGAACAATAAAGAAAATAATAGTAATAATAGCAATAATAGCAATAATAATGAAAATCAAGAAGAATGTACTACTGGAGATTGTAAAGATGCAAATAATCAAAAACCAGATACTGAAAATACTAGTAGAATAGAAGATATAATATACCCTTTATATATCCCAAGTAATACGTATTTAACAAGTTCTGAGACAGTAGAAACTGATGTTGGTAATCGGGTTATTCTCACATTTAGTGGCGATAAAAACTTTGTATTAATTGAAGAAGCTACAATTAAAGCCGATAATATGGAAATAGTGCCGGTATATGGAGAACCTCTATTGTTAACTGAATCCATTGGAGCTCTAAGTGCTAATAGCTTAAGCTGGGATGCCAATGATATTTCTTACTATCTAGCATCAACTGAATTATCAGTATCCGAAATGCAACTCATAGCAAATTCTTTAGGTAATACTACTTTAGTAGCTAATACTAAATAAAAAATGCTGAAATCATATAGAAAACTATATGATTTTTTAGTGATATTATTGCTTTTAGCACAATATTTAGATATAATTAGGTGGAAAGAGGGTTTGTATGAAAAAGAAGAATATAAACAATCCATTAATGAGTGATGGGAAAAAAATAAAAAATATAAATGTATTGAGTGATGAAGATGGTAATGAAATCAGAAACTTTATCATATTAGTAGTAGTGATTGGCCTTGTAGTGGGGATACTTTACTTTGTTACCGCCAAATTCAATAATAATGATGGTAAGTACATTCCAGCAGTACAAAAGGGTGAAATTAATTATAATTTGGTAACTGTAGGAACTTTATTAAATCGTCCTTATAATGATTATTATGTTTTAGTTTATGATGCTGATAAACCTGAAGCAGTTAAATATTCTACATTGATGGCAATGTATAAAGAAAAAGAAGATGAAAAAGATTATAAAAAGATTTATTTTTGTAATCTAGATAATAATTTAAATAAAGCATATTATAATGTAGATGGAGATAATAAGAGTAATCCTAAAGCAAAAAGTGTTGAAGAATTTGATTTTGGTGATATAACTTTATTAGAAATTAAAAATGGTAAAATAGTAAGTTATATAGAGGATTATACTAAGATTCAAGAATTATTAAAATAATAGGTAATAATACCTGTTATTTTTTTGTATAAAAACATCTTGATTTGCAAACAATAGTATGTTATAATACCGTACATAAAGTAAAAAAAGTTAAGCGTATAAAAATGTCAAATTAAAAGAAAAATAAAAAAGGAATACGAATAAGATTTATTGGAACTTAGCGTCTTTAGTAAGATTTTTCATAGTATTTATTTGCTTACTTACGTTTTACTTTTAATGATTTGCATGATAAAATTAGAATAGGATGTGATAGTGTTTGAAAAAGACAAAAGGGTTTGGGCTTCTTAGTGTTATAATAATTATGATTATTACTGCTGTTATTTCTGGTATCACAACAGGTGTTATCATGTTAAATAACACCGAAGTTAATTTAAATAGTACGGTTAAAGATAAAGAATTACAAGAATTTATAGATGTTTATGAAACATTATTATCAAGATATTATAATGATATTGATAAAGAAGGAATGCTTAATGCTGCCGAAGAAGGGATGTTAAACTTCTTAGGAGATAAATATACAACTTATTTAAAAGATGATGAATATCAAGGTATTTTAGATGAATTAGCAGCTACTTACCGTGGTATTGGGGCTGAAATTGCTGGTAATGAAATAATTAAAATTGCTCCTGATTCTCCAGCAGAAGATGCCGGATTAATGGTTGGGGATATAGTTTTAAAAATAAATGATGTAGATGTATCCAATTTAGATAGTAAAGAAATTGGAGAAATAATTAAAAATGATCAAAGCGAAAATATTAAAATGGAAGTAAGTCGTAATGATATGATTTTATCTTTTAATATGGCTAAAGAAAATTTAATTAATACCGTCATAAATTATGAAGTAATTGAAAATACTAAAATAGGATATTTAGCTATTAGTAAGTTTTCTGAAAATTTAGCAGATCAAGTTGCAAATGCTTTAAGTAGCTTGGAAAATAATGGTATTACTTCTCTAATAGTTGATGTTAGAAACAATGTTGGTGGTTATTTATCAGCAGCTGAAGAGACATCATCATTATTTTTAGAAGAAGGTAAAAAGATTTATTCATTGCAAACAAGTAATAGTGAACATACATACAAAGATAAAACGGAAGCCAAAAGAACATATCCAATTGTGGTTTTAATTAATAATAATTCGGCATCAGCCGCAGAAATCTTAGCAGCGGCCTTAAAAGAGAGCTATGGAGCGACTTTAGTAGGCATAAAGAGTTATGGCAAGGGTAAGGTCCAATTAGTTGAAAAATTAGAAAATGGCGATGCTTTAAAGTATACTTCTGCTAAGTGGTTAACTCCAAAAGGAGTTTGTATTGATGGCATTGGAATTAGTCCTGATTGGAATATTACTGGTGATAGTGAACAATTAAATAAAGCTATTCAATTATTAAGTTAAATTTATAAATATTACAAGAAAAATAGGTCCTGCTTGTTAATAGAGTTATTTTATAGTATAATTTTAAGCAGAGATGATTATCAAATGATAAATAATGTAGAAAAAGTTAAAGTAGGAGAAGTATTACAGATTCATTGTTATAAACATAATGGGAAGATTCATAGAATTTGGGAAGAAGCCGTAGTTATATATGAAGATGATGAATGTTTAATATGTGGAAATAATAAAACAAAAGTAATTGAAAATGATGGTAGAAGCCATTATACCAAAGAACCAGCAATAATATTTTTTTATAAGCATAATTGGTTTAATATTATTGCTCAATTTAAAGACTTTGGTTTGTTTTATTATTGTAATATTGCTTCACCATACTTAATAGATGAAGGGACAATTAAATATATAGATTATGATTTAGATTTAAGAGTATTTCCAGATGGTGGTTATAGAGTGTTAGATAGAAATGAATATAAATACCATAAAAAAATTATGAATTACACTAAAGAATTAGATTTAATCATAAATAAAGAATTAGAAAAACTAATCAAGATGAAAAATAATGGTGAAGGGCCATTTAATAATAAATTAATTCATGATTGTTTAGAAGAATATGAGAAGATGATAAATAATTAATAACTGAAGAATTATTTATCATTTTTTGCATATAAATATTATGTAATATATATAAAATAATCATAATCAGAGCAGAAAAATGCTTAAAATTAAAGATTTTGCAAAAAAAATTAAAAAAAGTGTATTTTTTTGTTGACATTTGAATTTTGATTTGATATATTACTAGTGCACAGCGAAAAAGAGTGCAGAATGATCTTTGAAAACTAAGTAAAAAGTCAAAATTTGAGTAGCTTAGGAAAAACTAACAATAAGATTTATAATATATAATCTTTTTTATTGAGAGTTTGATCCTGGCTCAGGATGAACGCTGGCGGCATGCCTAAGACATGCAAGTCGAACGAGAGGACCCAATGATAATTAAGGAAGATGGAGTGCTTGCACAAAGTTGGAATTAATTTGATTTGGAATCTTCCTCTAGTGGCAAACGGGTGAGTAACACGTGGGTTACCTACCTTCAAGTTGGGGATAACAGTTGGAAACGACTGATAATACCGAATG